>CANDBG010000005.1 GCA_947382875.1 uncultured Oscillibacter sp.
GCTGGGCGCCGACAGAGACCAAGTTCTTTCAACCACCGCAGAGCGGCAGCGGTATCTGTGGCAGAGTCAAGTCAGTGACGGACTTCCAGTCGACAGGGGCACAATCCAACAGATTTCCACCAGTCTTACCAGCGTCTTTTTCTCTTTTGGACCGTCCACGGCCCGTTTTCTCTTTTTCTTCGCCAAGAAAAAGAGAAAATGGGGGGTGGAACTGCCCAGCCGCCGATGAGCGGCAAGTCATCACCCCGCGGCGTAAGCCGCGCCCCCCGCAGGGGAACAAAGGAAATCCGCCCGCCGCGAGGCGCGCCCTATTTTCCTGGGAAGGAGAAAAAATAATGTTGTATACTACACTTTGTTATTTGGAGCGTGGGAGTTCTTACTTGATGCTGCATCGGGTGAAAAAAGAACATGACATCAATCAAGGAAAGTGGATCGGCATTGGAGGAAAATTCCTCGACACCGAAAGCCCCGAAGACTGTATCCTCCGTGAGTGCCGCGAAGAAACCGGCCTCACCTTAACCCAATACCGTTACCGCGGCCTCGTCACCTTCGTCTCAGATCAAGCCCCTACCGAATACATGCACCTCTTTACCGCCTCCGCTTGGACCGGTACCCCTCACCCCTGCGACGAAGGCGAACTCGCCTGGATCGAAAAATCAACGCTTCGCTCCCTCCCGCTCTGGGAAGGAGACTACATCTTCCTTGACCTCCTTGAACAAGACACCCCCTTTTTCTCCTTAAAACTCCGTTACACGGGCGACCGACTTGTTGAAGCGTACTTAAATGGAAGTCAAATTCGTTAAGAAAATGCCGCCCCGGACGGGGCGGCATTTTGCTTTTATGGCTTATGGCTTTGAATTCGTGATGCTTATTATCCTGCTTCAACCAAAAACTCGCCAATTACCTCCCCTTCCTCGTCATAAACCGGCAAAGAACGAGGGTTGGATGCATCTGGGTCCGATACCCTTACCCGGGTCCCATAAACAATTTGTAAACTACCCGGAAGCTCCGCTAACGCAACATAGCCATAACGTCCATTGGTCGCCTTGGCCCCCACCAAATCCGGCGGAGCGCCTACCAAACTCGTCAGCCCCTCATTTGGCGCATAAGTTTGCCCGTTTTTGTTGCAAGGATATTCACCGTCAATCAACGTTTCCTCCGCCCACAAAATCAACCGCTCTACTAATTCCTTTTTTGCTTCGGGGTCCACTGGCTCCCTTGCGGCGACACTCTCCGCCCAGGCGGTATAGTCCGAAAAGCCTGCTTGATAATACGCGGCAGGGTCTTGTGGTTCGCCGTTCACAAGAATCTCAAAATGCAGGTGCGGACCGGTAGAACGTCCTGTACTGCCGATCGCAGCAATGGTTTGCCCCAGCGTTACAGTATCGCCGGTTTTGACCCGAAGACTCTGACAATGAGCATAAAACGTTTCCAATCCGTTTCCGTGGTCCAGACGGACATAATTGCCATCCTGAGCGTTGAACCCGGCGTCTTCCACCGTACCGGCCGCCGCTGCATAAACCGGCGCGCCACGCTCCATACCAGCAATATCAACGCCATTATGCTCTGCACTGCTGGGACCATGCGACATTACCGCAGACTTCCAATCGCCATCTGTCGGCCAAACCATAGCGATTCCCTCTGGAACGTCGCCCTTGGACGCCGGAAGCTCAACCAGTGGTACTTCGCTTCCAAAATCAATTGGGCGTCCGGTCTGGGAATCCGTCAAAATGGTAAATGTGGCTTTTGCATCGTTCAAGGATGCTTCCATTGACAACTCCGCAATTTCGCGGGACGTTTCCGTAAACGAATACGTCTGACCGGGAACCCATTCTCCCTTTTCGCTCTCGGTTTCCAGATATCGGATATTTACGTCGGTACCGGCCTCCGTGACGGCGCGTCCGGAAATCCAGATATTCCAGCGTCCGTCACGTTCCGGAACAGTAAAATAACAGACATCGTTCTCAAACCGGACGCTCTCATAAAGTTGCTGCAACGCTCTTTCGTCGGAGTTTTGTTCCCGGGTTTCGGTGAATGCGGCCTGTTCTTCCTTGGTCGCAAGACGGAGACCCGTCAAACCGGTTTCGTCATAGGTGGTGTATAACTCCACGGCATCCGCGCCATAGGTTCCATTTCCGGAATGTTCCGAAATCCAGACGCCATTTCTTTCGTCGAAAATGCCGCGCACTTCATGGTTTTCATAATACATTTTCAAACCGTCGCCGTCGAGGTCGGGGTCGTCGAATTCGTAGGTCAGGCCAAAGGGGACGTACGGGGACAGCTTTTCATCCCACATGGCCGCGTTTTCCGCAGAAATCTCCGCCAGAAACTGCGCGTCAGGGTTTTCCGTTTCGTTGGACGGATTGTGAAGCGTCACTCCGTCACTCATGGCGGAGGTTGCAAACACGGTCGTAATGCACGCCGCCAGCAGCAGCGCAATTGCCCAGGTAAGCGTCGATTTTTTCTTGAAATTCATAATGGCTATAATCCTTTCTTCCATGCCGTTTTTCCGTGAAAAACCGCACAGAGGCATATGACGGTTTTCCGCCATGCGTATTAAGGTCAAGGCATAAAGTTCCCGGCTGTCACGGCCCAGCGCGCTCAAAACCGCCTCGTCACAGCGCAGCTCCATGTCCTGGTTCGCCAGCACATACAGCAGCCATACCACCGGGTTGAACCAGTGGACGCACAACGCCGCCGCTAAAAGCAGTTTCAGCAGTCCGTCAAACCGCCGGATGTGGATTTCCTCATGGGTCAGCACGCAGAGCAGCGCATTTTCGTCCGACAAATCCATTCCCTTCGGCAGAAGAATGACCGGATGCAGCAAACCGTAAGTCAGAGGCGCAAGAATCCGGTCGGAAACCCGGACTTGAATACGGGGACGTTTCATCCGCCAGCGGGAGGCAAAGGCGCTCTCCACAGGCAGCGATTCCCGGAACCGCCGCCGCCAGCGGACGTAATTCACCAGGAACCCTAACGCCAGCAGCGCCGCGCCGGTAAGCCACACAGCTGTTTTCACGGGAAACGGGGCCGGTGTTGCCGGGACCTCCACCGGTGAAACCGGTGGGAGAATCATAACCGGATTTCCGGTAATTGAAGGCGTTGTCAAAACCGGCGCGGCGGGTACAGGCCGCAGGGCTTGCAGCAGCGTATAAACACTGAACCGGGAAGGCGTTTCCACAGGCAGCAGCAGGCGTACAACAGCCGCCCACCAAAGCGCCAGAAACACGCTCTTCGGCGTACGCCGCCCCGCTGCGGCGCGGAAAACAGCGGCGGCAAGAATCAGCCATGCGCCGGAAAGACTCATTTGCAGCAGGTCCATACGCGCCTCACTTTCCCTCTGCCACGATTTTCCGGAGGCGCTCCAGCTGTTCCGGCGAGAGCTTCTGGTCGCGAATCAGTGAGGCAAACAGCAGGTCCGGGGAACCATCAAAGAGTTTTCCAATCAGCGCATCGGTTTCGGCGGCCTGGATCTCGGCCCTGGAAACCAGCGCATGACACAGAAAATTCGGTTCCTGGCGTTCAATGGCCCCCTTGGCGATGCATTTTTTGATGACGGTATAGGTAGTGTTCTGATTCCAGCCGGTTTCTTCGTTCAGGATGTTGGAAATTTCCTTCGCGGTACGGTCCCCCAGCCTCCAAAGAACCGACATGACCTTCAGTTCAGAGTCAAACAGTTTCAAGGCGGAAGCCTCCTTTCCAAACTATTGCAATAGTTTATGGTTGTATACTATCACAGTAGTTTGCGGCTGTCAAGCTATTTTTTAGAAAACCGCCGCCATACAGGGGCGGACCTATACGTCCGCCCCCTACCGCCGCCTCCGGCGGAAAGCCGCCAGCAGGCAGGAGATCAGAAACAATGCCAAATTCGCCGCGACGACCGTTGCGCCAACCGGTGTGGAACAGGAAAAGGAAACCATAAGTCCCACAAAAAAACAGGCGACCGATGTAATCCCGGCGCACAATACCACGCCCCGAAAACTCCGAAACATACGCATGGCAGTCAGGGCGGGGAAAATCACCAGGGAAGAAATCAGCATTGCTCCCATCATCCGCATTCCCAGAACAATGGTCAACGCTGTCAGAATCGCAAGAAGCGTGTTGTAACGGTTCGCGCGGAGTCCCGTGGCCCGAGAAAAGCTCTCGTCAAACGTGACAGCAAAAATCTTGTGATAAAAAAAGATATACAACGCCAGTACCGCCCCGCAAAGCACAACGGACAATCCCACATCCGCCTTCGACATCGCCAGCACACTTCCGAACATATAATTATCCACATCCGTCGTCATGCCGGAGGTGCGGGAAATCACCAGCACCCCTAACGCCAGAGACGACGCGCTCACCACAGCAATCGCCGCGTCACTGTTCCAATGCGGGCTGTCGGCCACACGCAGAAGCAAAAACGCCGCGGCAATCACTACCGGAATTGCAAACCATAGCGGCGCAAAGCCTAACGCTGCGGCAATCGCCAGCGCGCCAAAGGAAACATGAGACAAGCCGTCTCCAATCATGGAGTAACGCTTCAAAACCAGCGGCACCCCCAGCAGCGCCGCACACAGACTTACCATAACACCCGCAAGCAGCGCCCGCTGGATGAAGGGAAACGAAAACATCTGTAAAACGCTCATTCCGCCGCCTCCCGAAAGCGCCGCCCCTGCGGAGACGCCAGATAGTCCGCCGGAGTTCCGATAAAATACCCTGTCCGTCCAATGTGCAGCACAGTCCCCGCGCTTCGGAGCGCCGGACGCAGATCATGCGTAACCATTAAAATCGCCATTCCTTCCTTACGGTTCAGGTACGACAGCGTTTTGTACAAATCCTGTGCGGCGGCAGGGTCCAGACCTGTGACCGGCTCGTCCAAAATCAAAAGACGGCTCGCCGCACACAACGCCCGTGCCAGTAAAACCCGCTGCTGCTGCCCTCCGGACAGGTCCCGGTAACTGGCGTCCTTCAGCTCCAGAACCCCCAGCTTGCCAAGGTTCATCAGGGCCTCCGATTTCTGGGCGGCGGAGTAGAAAAACCGAAACTCCCGCCGGTTCAGACACCCGGACAGAACCACCTCCAGAACCGTTGCCGGAAAATCCCGCTGGGCCTTCGTCTGCTGCGGCAAATATCCGACGGCCCCTTGCTCCAGCTCCCGCGCGCGGCGAATTTCTCCTGACAACGGCGGCAAGAGTCCCAAAAGGCCCCGCAGAAGCGTCGATTTGCCGGAACCGTTGTCCCCGACAATGCAGAGATAATCCCCGCTCTTTACGCACAAATTCAAATGCGTTAAAACGCTCTGCCCTTCGTAGCCCAGAGACACGTCCCGGCAGACAATCAGTTCAGACGGTTCCATGTCCAGCGGCCTCCCCTTCCCCGCAGAGGCGGCACCGGCCCGTCAGAACAGTCTGACGCGGGTCCGTGCGAAAGCCATGTTCCGCCTCCAATTGACGGTAAAATTCCTTGAGCTGCGGATATTCCAGGTGCTCCGTCCGGCCGCAGACGCCGCACCGCAGCAGTAAACAGCCCTGCGCCTCCTGAGTGGGGCAGGGACGGTAAAGGGCGGCGTTGTCCGCCGCAACACGGTGAATTTGTCCCGTTTCCGCCAGCTTTTCCAGTTGTCGGTAGACCGTCGCAAGACTCACCTGACAGCCGTCCTGACGCAGCTCGTCCGCCAGCTCGGAAGCGGAGACCGGCGTCTCGCCATGACGTTCCAGACCTTGCAGTATGGCTTGCTGTTGCTTCGTACTGTATGACATCGCATAGTTCCTCCCTGAATTTGAGAATCATTTTCATATTATAGCTGTATACAGAGAAATGTCAAGCGGAAAACCGTCGAACGCAGGCGGGCGGACACATCGTTCCGCCCCTGCGCCCGGAATGGCACGGTTGCAAAAAAATTCCCGTCGTGGTACGATAACAAAAATGTCTTTGAGCCAATCAAAACCGGAGGTTCTTTATGAAACGATATCTGATTCTCGCCGCAATCCTTTTGCTCCTTACTTCCTGTAAAAGCGAACCGCCTGCGGAACGGAACTCTCCTGCAAATACGGAAGAAACCACACAGAATTTTCCTCCGGAACCGCTGGTGGAGCCGGAACCGCCCGCTGAATTGACGGAAACCGAAAAAACAGCCGTGTTTCTGGAAACCCTGACGCTGGAAGAAAAAGTCGGACAGCTTTTCTTTGTCCGCTGTCCGGCGGAAAACGCGGCCGCCGACGTTCAGACGTACCACCTGGGCGGCTACATTCTCTTTGGCCGCGACACCAAAGACAAAACCGCAAATGATCTCATACAAACCATCGCCGCTTATCAGGCGGCGGCGGATATTCCTCTGCTGGTCGGCGTGGACGAAGAGGGCGGAAGCGTGGTGCGCGTCAGCTCCAACCCGCATCTGCGTTCCGCAAAATTCCCCTCCGCCCGCAAGGTCTGGGAAGCCGGGCCGGACGCCCTTGCCGCCAGTACGCGGGAAAAAGATTTGCTTCTGCAAGCCTTGGGATTCAACGTAAACCTCGCCCCCGTTGCGGACGTTTCCACCAACTCCGCCGATTTCATTTACCCCCGCACCATCGGCGAGGACGCAAAGACCACAGCGGCTTATGTGGAAACCGTGGTGAAAACTATGAGCGCCGACGGCATCGGGAGCGTGCTGAAGCATTTTCCAGGTTATGGCAATAACGCCGACACCCATACCGGCATCGCATTAGACAAGCGGCCCATGGAAACGTTTATGGAACAGGATTTTCTGCCGTTCCAGAGCGGCCTTTCCGCCGGGGACGGAAAAACCGCTGTTCTGATTTCTCACAACATCATAGAATGCATGGACGCTGGACTTCCTGCGTCGCTGTCGCCCGCGGTGCATCAGGTCCTCCGGGAGACGCTGAACTTCGACGGCGTGATTATGACTGATGACCTTGCCATGGAAGCCGTGGCCGCCTACGCAAAGGACGGCGCGGTATCCGTGATGGCGGTGGAGGCCGGGAACGATTTAATCATTACCACCGATTACCGCACCCAAATTCCGAAAGTAATTGAAGCCGTCCGGAACGGCGGCCTTGCCGAAAGTACAATTGACGCGGCCTGTCTTCGGGTACTGCAATGGAAGCAAAACCTGGGCCTTTTGCCCGCGGGTCTGTATGGTTGACAAAAAATGGCGGGAGTGTTATACTGAAACAAAATATCAAGTGTGGTGAAAAAATCATGACGATTTATGGCCGTTTTCAGGTTGCAGTGCGCGGCCCGGCGGAGACCGTGCGGCAATTGCCGGAGCTGGTCAAGAACAGCCCGGACGGGTATTCCATAAAGTCCTTGCTCAACTCCCTCGTCAAACCAATAAAGGCCGTCGAAGACACGAGCGCAAAAGACGTTGTGGTCATTTCCTGGAAGGACAGTTCCGACAAGGCAACACTCTATATGGATTTGCTGGAACACATTGCCAGAAAAGCCCCCGGACTGGATATCGCCGTTGGTGTCAAAACGTCCAACAGCGTTTCCAGCGGCGCGAATTACAGCGCCTACTATTCCCGCGCCGGGGAGAATACCCTGCACCCGGATAATTTTATGAATAGCTGCGCTGTGGATTTCGGGGACTCCGTGGCCCACCTGCTTACCACCGGGCGCGACGGCAGGAAGCATGATATTGACCTGGCGGAACACGAAGACTGGTATCACGAAGGGATGCTGTATGAATTGCCAGATCAAATTCCGGAGTTTTTCGACGAATTCCCCCACATTTTTTGGTACACACCTTACGATGATGCCGGCGAGTACGAGGATGAGGACGATGAAAGCGGCGATTGGGGCGAGTGGTACGCGCTGAACATTGATTGGGAGGCAGATGCTTCTGTCCAACAGAAAATCAAAAAATTGATTCCAGGCTCTTACCGCATGTTCTGTTCCATGCTTCCTTACACCAGGAAAAAACAAGGAATCCAGCCAGGTGCCTGCACCATTCAGCCCGGAGATTATACGGACGAGGCACTGGAACAAGCTATGACGCTGCTGTTCCCCGGCAAAACATTCCATGTGGAAAGCAAAGACGGCAGGCCATACATCTGGGACGACGATGGAACCGAATATTTCCCCGGCGGCGTGATGGAATGCGTAGAGCACGGGGGCGAACCAACGGTTTACTGGAATTTTCCTGACGAGGACGACGAAGACGGTCCTTGGGTCCCCTTTGCATAAAACACGGAAAGGATGATCCTCATAGAAACCGAAAAATTGTATTACCAGGACGCCTATTTGCAGGAGTTTACCGCCGAAGTGGTTTCCTGCGAGCCGTCAAAGGATGTCTGGAAAGTGGTTCTGAACCGGACGGCGTTCTATCCGGAGGGCGGCGGCCAGCCCGCCGATCACGGAACGCTGAACGAGGTCCGGGTGCTGGACGTTCACGACAAAGCGGGCGTTGTGTACCACACCTGCGCGGCCCCGCTGAAACCCGGACAGGCCGTATCCGGCAAAATCGACTGGTCTCGGCGGTTCGACCATATGCAGCAGCACTCCGGCGAGCATATCTTGAGCGGTATTATCTGCCGCCGGTTTCAGTGCGACAACGTAGGCTTTCACCTGGGCGCGGAGTCCGTAACCATTGATTTCAACACGGAAATCACCTGGGAGCAGGCCCTGGAAGCCGAACAGGAAGCAAATGAATTCCTGTGCCGGGATGAACCGGCTGAAATCACATACCCAACACCGGAAGCCCTGGCGGCGCTGGATTACCGCAGTAAAAAAGAGCTGACGGGGCAGGTACGCATCGTGGCGTTTCCGGGCGCGGACTGCTGCGCCTGCTGCGGGACGCACGTCCGGAGGGCCGGGGCAATTAACGTTGTCAAAATTTTGTCCTGCCAGAAGTTCCGGGAGGGCGTGCGGATGGAGATTGTCTGCGGTCAGCGGGCGGTGGCGTATTTGTCCGCCGTTTACAACCAGGCGAAGGCCGTCGGGCAGCAGTTGAGCGTGAAGCCTCTGGAGACGCTGGCCGCGGTGGAGCGTCTGGAGGCCGAGCTTTCCGCCGCAAAGGTACGGATTGCCGCGCTGGAACAGACCGCCTTTCAAGCCATTGCGGCGGAATATGCCGGAACCGGAAACGCACTTTTGTTTCAGCCATCCATGAAACCCGACAGCGTGCGGCGTCTGGCCGACGCCGCAGCGCAGGCATGCGGCGGTCTGGCGGCGGTGTTCGCCGGCGAGGCCGAACATTGGGCATATGCCCTGGTTCAGAGCAGCGGTCAGGACATTTCCGCGCTGGTGAAGCAGATGAACGCGACGCTCCATGGCCGCGGCGGAGGCCGGAACGGTTTTGCACAGGGCAGCTTGCAGTCTTCCGAAGAAGCAATACGTGATTTTTGGGAAAAACGCTGAAAAACCCCGGCGGCTCAATGAGCCGCCGGGGTTTGCCTTGTTGTCCGGACTGCCGGAATCAGGCGGTTTCCGCCGGAATCTGCGGGGTTTCTTCCGCCGGAGCCGTCGGCGTGCGCCAGTGGTAACTGGTTTTGTTGAACAGAGGCTCGCACACACACAGAATCGCCGGCATCAGGAAAATGCTCACAAGGGCCGAAACCAATGCCCCCCGCGCCAGCATCACACAGATCGCGCCAATCAGGTCAATGGACGACACAAAGGACACGCCTAACGTGGCGCAGAACAGCACTAACGCACTGGTCACGATGGAGGCGTCCGACGCGCTGGCCGCAGTCCGGATAGCCGTTTTCCGGTCCAGACCCTTTCGCAGCTCCTCCTGGAAACGGGAGGTCATTAAAATCGCATAGTCTACGGTCGCGCCCAGCTGTACGCAGCTGATAATCGTAGGCGCGATGAAGGGGATTTCCGTGCCGGTAAAATAGCAAATTCCCTGGTTGATGAAAATCGCCAGTTCAATCGTCGCCACCAGCACCGCCGGAATCGAGATGGAACGGAAAACAAAGGCGATAATCAGGAAAATCGCTGCGATAGAGATGTAATTCGTTACCCGGAAATCCACAGACGACGTGTCAATCAGGTCACGATACATCGCACCCTCGCCGGTAATCATGGCGTCCGGGTCGTAGTCCTGGAAAATGGCCGTCATGGCGTCCAGCTGCCCGGAGACCTCCTCCGTCGCCGGGGCGTAACTTGAATTGATCATCATAAGCTGATAGCCGTTCTGGCGGAGCATATCCTTGATCGCATCCGGAATAAAAAAGTCCGGAATGCCGGTTCCCAGCATCTTGTGGTACGAAACAACTGACGTTATGCCGGGCACTTCCTCCATACGCCGCTCCAGTTCGCCCATGTCGGCGGCGGAAAGGTCGTCGCGAAGGACCACAAAATGAGACGTTGCCATGTCGAAGTCATCCTTGAGCTTTTCGTTGCTGACAATGGACGGCAAATCCCGCGGGAGGGATTCGTCCAGCTTGTAGTAAATATCCGCGTGCTTCTGGGCGTAGACCGCCGGGAGAAACAGAAACAGCGTCAGCACCACCAGCGGCATCCGTGCCTTGACGACCAGCTGGTTTACCCGGTCAAACGACGGAATCAGCGTTTTGTGCTTGTGTCTGCCGATCTGCTTGTCGAAAATCAGCACCAGCGACGGAAGTACCAGAATGACCGTCGCCACGCCAAGCACAACGCCCTTTGCCATTACGATTCCAATGTCCCGGCCCAAAGTCAGACGCATGAAGCACAGCGCCAGAAAACCCGCAATGGTCGTCAGGCTGCTTCCCGAAAGAGACCGGAACGCCGCGATGATCGCCTGCGCCATGGCGTCCCGCTTGTCGTCGTAATGCTCCCGTTCTTCTTCGTAGCGGTGGTATAGAAAAATGGAGTAGTCCATAGTCACGCCCAGCTGCAATACCGCCGCAATCGCTTTTGTGATATAAGAAATCTGCCCGAGAAAAAGGTTGCTTCCAAAGTTGTAAACCACCGCCATGCCGATGCTGGCAAGATACACAAAAGGCAATACGGTCGATTCCAGCGTGACGGACATCGCCGCCAATGCCAGCAGTACGGCGAGACCCACGAAAATCGGAAGCTCACTGTCCATCACATCCCGGGTATCCTTGATGACCACGGAAAAACCCGCCAGAAAGCAGCGTTCGTTGCAGACGTTCCGGACCTGCTGAATCGACTCCATGGTTTCGTCTGACGCGCCGGGGTGATCGTATTGAATCAGCATCATGGTTGCCTGTCCGGAGAAAAACATCTCCCGGAAATCCGCCGGAATCATCTCGACCGGAATCTGTATTCCCACCAGATTGCTGATCCAGACGGCGCTGGATACGCCGGGCACTTTCTGAATGTCCTGAATCAGACGGTTCGTATATCCGGCGGGCATTCCCTCCACAATCAGCATACTGGTCGCCGCCATCTGGAACGGGTCCTCCAGAAGCTGTTCGCCCTGGGACGAAGGCAGGTCTTGGGGGAGATAGGACAAAATGTCATAGTTAATCCGCGTCGCGGCGTAGCCAATGACCGACGGAATCAGCATCAGCACCGCCGCCAATGCCACCAGCTTCGGCTTACGGGTCAGTTTATGGGCAATTTTTTCCACCATAATACATTACCTTCCTTCCCCGTCAGTGAAATATACCGGTGATGGCCCGCCAGAAGTCCTGCAGCATTTGGGAAACCCGTCCCCAAAAGGTTGTGGACGTTTTGACGGCTGCAGTTTCTTCCTCTTTTTCGGTTTCTTCGATCTTGATCTCCTGCGTACGGATTAAAACCTGTATGCTCGACGGCGCGGGGTTTCGTTCGTCGGTGAGGGAAACCGGTTCGGCGGCGGCATCCATCAGCAGAATGTTATTGATCTCGCCGGTGTATTCGTTCCAGGTGTCTTCGATGATGTCTGTGATAGTATTCTTTGCATTCTTTACGTCACCGGTTTTGGAAAGGGCCTTTGCGGTCTGCCGCAGGGCCGACGAGAGTCCCCGCAGAGACTGCCGCGTTCCTTCGTCCAACTGCGCGCCGGTGGACTGCGCCAGATTCTCCGCATTGGCAATCAGGGCCTCCGTGTCCCGGATGGTCGTAACGGCCGACGCGCTGAGGGTTCCGGCATTGGCAAGAGCTTCCTGCAAAACCGGCTCATAGTTATTCAGCACACCCCGCAGGCGGTCGACGGAAGCCAACAGCGCGCGCACGATTTCCGAGGACTGCCGCAGAGCTGCTGAAACGTCCTCGGCGTCGTCCAGAAGGGGAATAAGCGTGTCCAGCTGGGCGCAGACGTCCGCCAGATTGCCCGAAACCATGGCCGCAGGCTCTTTGATTTCGTTCAGGGAATTCGTAAGCTCATGTTGAATCCGGTCAATCTGCGCCGTTGCGTTGTCAATACCGCTGGTGATGATATCCACCACCGCTCCTCCAACCGTCTGGTCAGAGCCGCCGCTGGAGGGCGGGGTCGGCGTCTCGCCTTCGCCGGGTTTTTCCTCGCTGGGAGGAGTTTCTTCACTGGGCGGAGTTTCCTCGCTGGGAGGAATTTCTTCGCCGGGCTCATCGTCTCCGCCGGGGGTACTGTCTTCGTCAGACGCGTTTCCTTCGCCGGAAGAATCGCCCTCGCCGGAGCTGTCGCCTTCGCTGGAATCCCCGCCGGATTCGCTGCCGTCTTCCGGGTCGTTGAGCAGCAGACTGTCGGAGATTTGATGTATGGATTCGTTTTCCGCAGGGGGCGTTCCCCGGGCCTTTCCGACGTCCGCTTCGCTGTCATCGGATTCCTCCGGTTCCGGCGCATCTGTCCCGGAAGGTTCCGATTCTCCCGGCTTTTCCGAGGGTTCCGGCGTCTCCGGAGCCGGTTTTTCCGGTTCAGGATCGGGCGTCTGGGGCGGTTTTGTGGAACTGCTTCCGGCGTTGTTCATACTGCCGCCGCTGCTGTAAATAATCCACAGGTCATTCATCTGCTTGGCCTGGCTTTCCGAAATGCCGGGGAGCTGCTCGCAAAAGCCTTGGAAACTCATACCATTCTCTTTGGCCGCGTGGAGTCCATCCATTTGCTTCTTGGCGGCGTTGGCGGCCTGCCACTCCTGCTGCTTGCCAATCGCCGCGGCTGTGGCTTCGTCAATGCCCAACAGGTTTTGAATGCCCTGGATTTCCGCCTGATTCTTACCTTGAAGGGCCAGCATTCCCGCGAAAAACGCGTCAGGGTCATCGACGGCGTAAACGCCGTGTACATCCTTCACCTTTTCCACCATGGCGCCGCTGTTGGTCGAAAAGCTGCCCGCGCTGATATGTGTACCGCCCAAAGCGCGTTCCAGACGAAGAAGACTGTCTTCCATGTTTGCGGCAAGGCGAATTACATGCTGTACGTCGTCGGAACCCGATTCCAAATTGCGCAAGGCATTTTCCAGCTCTGCAAGCTGGGTTTGAAGGGTCAGCGTGGTATCGGTCAGCTCGTTCAGGACAGCGGTGGAGTCCGTGACCGTCTGGCTTAAAATCTGTACACGCTCCTGCACTGGTTCCAGAATGTCCGCCAGATTGGACAGATCCGCCCGCAGGACGTCGGTCCCCTCGTACAGCACACCTTTGCCGCCGGAAAACGTCTGACGGGCTGTTTCCAGCTGGTCAAGGCCCTTAGCCGACGCGTAAAGCCCGCTTTGAATGCTGTTCAGGGCGTCCAGAAGGTTGTCGAGACTGCCGGAAAGCGCGTTGTAATCGTCTTCCAGGTCGTCCTTACGCTGGCTGAGCTTTGAAATTTCTTCCAGCTGCGCCAGCGTGGCCGGGACCATCAGGACCGTCAGGCCGCTGAAGGAAAAGTCATTGCTGCCGACGCGGATCGTAAAATGCTGTTCTTCTCCCGGAAGGGCCAGAAACAATACCGTACGCAGATTGCCCACCAGCTGCACCTGTGCGCCGGGCGCTTCCAGGGAAACAATGTCGTCCTGATTGAACAGCGCCATCGCTTCCAGAGTGTAATTATACCGGGCGTAATCGCTGGCGTTCGGATTCGGCACGATGTCCAGCAGAATTTCAATAACGCCTTTCTGTCCGGCCAGCTCCTCCGCCCTGGCCGGGACGCCGTTCAGCGTGTAATGCAGCGTGACCGTCCAGGGCAGGTCCTCAAAGGGACGCTTCGTTTTTCCCTCGAAATAGAAGTGTTCCGGCGCGTCGCCCGAAAACTGAAACGACGTCTCTCCATCCTTTTGCACGGCGGCAGTGCGGTCGGTGAGGTTTACCACTTCTTCGTATGCGCCGTAGTCCGTGAGACTCCCGGCCCCGTTCAGGGCGTAGCTTTTCACGATGCTTCCATCCAAAAGGTTGCCGTAGTAGTCCAGGGTTGCATAATACGCCTCGTCATAGGTTGGCGTTACGCCGTCGCCAATGGGTTCCGCAGCTGCCGGGACGGTACAGGAGGCGGTCAGGGCCGCCGCCAGCGTCAGGGCAGGAATGCGGTGTTTTAACATTTGCCTGTTCATGTCCATTCCTCCAAATAATCAACATTTGTCGTTTATAAAATTTTTGTTGACTTATTAACTTGAGTTGATTATAGTAAAGGCAGAAGAAACGGTCAATAGACAAAACCGGCAGAATGCCTAAATTTTACAAAAGGAGGATTTTTTCCATGCCGAAAAATTTTGAAGACCGCCGCGCCAGACGGTCTCGCAAGCTGCTGAAAGAGAGCCTGCTGGAGCTGATGAAGCAAAAAACCTTTTCGGATATCTCTGTTCGGGACGTAACCGACGCCGCCGACATGAACCGCGGTACATTTTATCTTCATTACTCCGGCACCGCCGAGCTGCTGCAAAGTCTGGAAGCCGATTTGCTGTCCGAGCTTCAGGAGCTGATTGACGCCCATATGCAGGAAACCGTTGCCGTGGGAAGCGTTGTGCCGGTATTTGAGCCGGTACTGGATTTTGTGGCCGAACGCCGGGAAACCTGTTCCGTTCTGTTCGACAGCAGTGAGGCCAGCGGTTTCATCCAGGCCCTTCAACAGCTGATTTGTCAGAACGGCGCGCCATTGGTAAAAACCTGGTTCCAGCCACAGGACCCGCGTCTGACGGATTATCTGCTGAACTTTCTGGCCTGGGGGCTGATCGGACTTTTGAAGGAGTGGTTCGACCACGACATGACCCTTCCCCGCGCCGAGCTGACGGCCTCCGCCCAGCGCATGGCCGAAGGCGCTGCCGCAAATCTGTTTCAGCGGGCCTGAGCGTCCGGAAAGGAGAACCGAAAATGTCTTTGTCTGCCAAAGAAGCGATCAAAGCGTCATTTCGCAAGCTGCTGGAAGAACGCCCCCTGCGGGAAATTACGGTCCGCGAGATCGTCCGGGGCTGCGGCGTCAACCGGAATTCCTTTTACTACCATTTTAAAGATATCCCTGAATTGCTGGAAGAAATGATTATGGAATATGCGGATCAGATTATCCGGTCACAAGGCCCGGCAGCCTCGTTGTCCGGGTGTCTGGAAACCGCCGCGCGCTTTGCGCTGGAAAACCGTCAGATTGTGCTGCATATCAATCAATCCGCTCACCGGGAGTTGTTTGAACGATACCTTATGGACGTATGCCGCCGGACCGTGCAGGACTATGCGGCGGCCGCCATTGGCAGCGTGCCGGTGTCGGCGGAGGACCGGGAGGTTCTGATTCGCTTTTACCAGTGCGAGTGCTTTGGGCAGGTGATGGAGTGGCTCAACAGCGGAATGCGTTACGACATTGCGCAGCAGTTCCGCCGTCTCTGCCAGCTCGGGGAGGGCATGACGGAAATGTTCCTCCGGCGGGCGATGCAGGAAACCTCCTGAGTTGCTGCGCGTTTCGTTCCAAACACGAGGAATGGCGGTCGAAAAGGAAGGGCGGACACTCAGAGCCGGCCCTACACCTGGTTGACAAAACGCAGAATGTGATACTATAATATAAGAAAATCTTTCCATTCAAAATGAGGAGGCGCAGTCTATGAAACGATTGGCAGTTTTGTTAAGCGTTGTATGGCTCTTGTTGCTCTGTCCGGTTCATGCGGCCTGCGATGCGGAAAACCTGGAGCCTTATTTCCCCGCCTTCGATGACTCCGGCCCCGGCGAGGTGTCGGACGCGCCGACAACGCCTCCTGTAGACCCTTCAGTCAGGACCCCCGACGAATACAAAACTTTTACCATCGACCTGTCGATTGTGGGAGACTGCCTGCTCTCCACCTACAAGGGCGGAAGCCATGCCGGTTCGCTGAACTGGTACGCCGCCACAAAAGACCCCTCGTATTTCTTTGAAAAAGTTTACGATATCTTCAGCAGCGACGACTTTACCATCGCAAACTTGGAGACCGTCCTGACCAACCGAAATCTCACCGAAATCAAAAAGAATACGCCCCCGGCTTACTGGTTCCGCGGTCCTGCTGCAAACGCCCGGATTCTGCCCGCAGGCAGCATTGAGGCCGTTTCCCTGGCAAACAATCATACTAATGATTACGGAAGCGCCGGAAAACAGGACACCATTGCCGCCGTAGAAGCGCAGAACGTCCTCTATGGCAGCGAAGTGAAAACGATTTATCTGAAGAAAAACGGTTTTACCATCGCCGTGATCTGCAACGGGCTCTGGAACGAAAACCAGACCTCGCAAATTATTCCCCGCATTCAGGAAGCCTCTGAACGCTCCGATTATCAAATCGTGTTTTATCACGGCGGTACGGAAGCCGTTTCAGCGCCCGAAGCGTGGAGAATCCGCGCCAGCCGGAAGCTGGTGGACAACGGCGCGGACCTTGTAATCGGCAACCATCCCCATGTGCTTCAGCCCCTGGAAGTCTACAAGGGGGCCGATATCGTGTATTCTCTGGGCAATTTCTGCTTTGGCGGAAACCGCAGCCCAAAAAACCGGACCGTGATTTACAAAATGCTTCTGACCGTTCAGGACGGCCAGCTGATTCAATCGGAATCCAGTTTCATCCCCTGCTACGTTTTCACCGGAAGCACCAATAATTGGCAGCCCGCGCCCATCACCGACGCCGCCGCCAAACAGCGGGTTCTGGATTTCATGTACGGAAAACGGACAAATCCCTATTGATTTTCCAAACAAAATGCAACAAAAAACCGGGAGAGGCTGAATCCTCTCCCGGTTTTTTCACATTTCGGGATGTTTTTACAAATCAAACGAAGTTGCACACGCGGGCAATTGCCATCTCGGTATATCCCAGGGCTTCCGCCTTCGTCTGACGGCCATTGGCAACCTCCTGCACCAGTTTCAGCAGCTCGTCGGCCAGCTCCTCCAGGCTCTGGGGACCGTAAATCACCGGTGAGGCGTCCATGTCGAGGTTATCCGACATATTGGCGTATGTAATGCGGTTGCCGGTAATCTTGATGACTGGGGCCAGCGGGTTGCCGGTCGGGGTGCCGCGCCCGGTGGAAAAGACGATTACCTGTGCGCCGCCTGCCACCATCGCCGCCACAGAGGACGGGTCATTCCCCGGGGTATCCATGATAACAAGTCCCTGCCTGGCCTGCACCTGTTTAGCGTAATCGTATACGGCGTTCACAGGGGTATGTCCGCCCTTGTGAATGCAGCCCAAAGACTTTTCTTCCAGGCAGGACAGTCCGCCCGCCATATTGCCGGGGGACGGGTTTCCTTCCCGGACCTCCTCGCCTACCAGCTGAAGAGCCTTTTCGTAGCGGCGGACAATCTCAAAAATACGGTCCCGAATCTCGGGCGTGGCCGCCCGGCGGGCCAGGATATGTTCTGCGCCAATGAACTCGGTGGTTTCCGACAGAATGGAAGTGCCGCCCTCAGCGACGATCAAATCGCTCAGCCGACCGATCAGGGGGTTCGCGGCCAGGCCGCTGGTGGGATCGGAGCCGCCGCATTCCGTGCCGATGATTAACTCGGACATGGGGAATTCCTCTTTTTGCACGAGGGACGCCTCACTGACCATTTCCTTTGCATAGCGGACGGCCATTTCAACCGCTTTCAGCGTACCGCCGGCATCCTGAATGATGACCTGCTTCAAGGGCTTGTTTGTCCGCTCCCGAATGGCCTTGACCACCAAATCCATCTGGCAGTTTTCGCAGCCCAGGGAAATCACGACGGTACCGTATACGTTTGGGTTGGCGGCATAACCCGCCATAACGTCCATGGTAAACTGCTGGTCCGCGCCCACCTGAGAGCAGCCAAGCTGATTATTAAACGTAACTGCGCCAGTGACCTGCCGGGCAACCACACGGGCGGTATCCGAGGCGCAGATGCTGGCGGGGAGAATCAGAACCTTGTTGCGGACGCCGACGCGGCCGTCGGGGCGTTTGTAGCCGTAAAAATTCATGTTGTTTCCTCCTCCGTTACACCTTGTCTTCCAGGTTTTCCCGGTGATTTTCCAGGTTGTGGCAGTGGACGTGCTGTCCGGTTTTGATGTCGCACGCGGCAAGACCGATATGCTCGCCATATTTGCAGATCGGTTCGCCCTTGGGGATATCGCAGGCGGCGAGCTTGTGGTAAATGGTAATGTCCTCCATGGCCGTGAGGGTTTTTTCCTCACCATTGCAGGTATACGTCACCGTGTCGCCCTTGGCAATCGGTTCAATGGCGACTACTACGTTATCCTGAGGTTCGACAATCATTGCATTCAGCATATACAATCTCCTTCTTATGTAATACGCCAGACTTTGTATAGATTTACTATATCGGTTCCCTGGAAATTTGTCAAGAGCGCTCCTATGCGATTTTTGCGCTGAATCATCAAAATTCCTGTCATGTTCCGGAAAACAGCCCATATAGTGCTAAAGGGCCATGCTTTCAGCGGCGTATCTTTCGGGAGGACGCGGCGTCCGGGCAGCCTGCGGCGCATCAAAAAACCAGCAGAGTTTTTATGCATTTTGCACAAATTCAATTGAGGTGGCATTTTGGGAAAAGGGAATTCCATGTTTTATGGCGCCCTGCTGCTGACCGGCGCAAATTTACTGCTGCGTCTGGCGGGAATGGGCTTTCAGGTTTACCTGTCCGGGCAAATCGGCCCGGCGGGAATCGGCCTGCTGCAGCTGGTGTTTTCCGTACGGGCGCTGGCGTTTACGCTGGGTCTGGGCGGCGTGCGGACCGCCGCGCTGTATCTCACCGCCGGGCGAAAAGGCGTGCGGCCGGTTTTGCGGGGGTGTTTTCAGTACAGCCTTGCTTGCAGTCTTCCCGCGGCGGCGGGACTGTGGCTGTTGGCTCCGGGGCTGTCGGCAGGCTGGAACGGAGACGGGCTGGACGCTCTGCGGGCCTGCGCGGCATTTTTGCCGATAAGCTGTCTTTGCGGCGTCCTGAGCGGTCATTTCACCGCCGCCGGACGTATTCGCACATTGGTTGCCGTGGAGTTTCTGGAGCAGGGCTTCGCCATCGCCGCAACGGTTTTGCTTCTGGCGAGCGGTACAGAGGGCGTTTTATCGGTAATCCTGGGCGGTTCGCTGGCGGCGGCTGCGGCGTTCTGCGTCCTGTTATGGCTGTGCCGTCCGCCGCCGGAACCAGACATCAAAACGCCTTATCGGCAAATCCTGCATATGGCCTTGCCGCTGGGCGTTTCGGAGAGTCTGCGAGCAGGGCTGAATACGGTGGAAAACCTGATTGTTCCGCAGCGTCTGGGGCTTTATGCAGGGACTGTCAGCGCCATTGCCGATTATGGCGTCGTATGCGGAATGGTGTTTCCGATTCTAATGTTTCCCACGGCCATTCTGTTTTCACTGGCGGAACTGCTGGTGCCGGAGCTGTCCCGCTGCGTCAGGGGCGGGCCGCGCCCGCCGTATCTCGCCAAGCGCGGGCTGCGGGTATCGCTGCTGTTTGGACTGTGGGCAGGCGGGTTTCTGTTTGCCTCCGCCGGACCGCTGGGCGAAATTTTATACCAGAACGAGGCCGTCGGCGCAAATCTCCGTTTGTACGCCCCGCTGGTTCCGGTGCTGTACATGGATGCCATTGTCGACGCCATGTGCAAGGGCTTAGGCCAGCAAAGCGCAAACGCACGGTATAATTTGATTACATCTCTACTGGACGTCATCATTCTGTGGCTGTTTCTGCCGCGTTACGGCCTGGGCGGGTATTATTTCAGCTTCGCCGTCACGCACCTGCTGAATTTCGCCCTCAGCCTCCGACGCTTAATCCTGGCGTCCGGGGCATCGCTCTCCGCCGGGGCCGCCGTGCGGGCGGTTGTGTCCACCGCCGCCGTATCCTGGATTTCCGGGATGCTACCCGTGTGGGAAACTCCCGCCGGCGGCATCGCGTCTGCCGGATATTACAGTTTGCTTCTTGGCTGTTTCTGGGCGGCCTTTCACGTGGTCGACCGCGAAGATCTTATGTGGCTGCTCCGCCTTGCCGGGAAACCCGTTCATACAAGGGCGCGCCCCGCTGGTAAGGCTGGGCGTGGTATGTAATTGACGCAATCTTGCGCCCGGACACGCCGTATTTCGGGTGGACTCCGAACAAATCGATATACCGGTCCAGGTCATCCCGTTCCGCCGCCATCGACTCCAAAAGCCGGACGGTTGCCCGTGCATCGTCCACCGCCCGGTGACTGTTGACGGCCTCATCTTCCAAGTGATAGGCCGCAATTGCGTCACAGAGCTTATGAGGATAATCCCGGCGGTCCCGGTAGACCGTCAGGGCATCCAGAAAACGAGGCTTCCGCAGCGCCCCCGCAAGGCCGTATGGATTCAAAAAATAAAAGAGAAAATTCAGGTCAAACTGTGCGTTGTACGCAACCAGCAGCGGCTTTTCCGCGCCTTCCAGAAGGGCGCAGAATTTCTTTGCGGCCTCCTCCTGCCCGATGCCCTCCGCGGCAAGCTGCGCGTCTGTGATGCCGGTCAGCTGGACGATAAACGGCGGCAATGTTTTCCCTTCCGGCAGGGGAACCAGACAGTTAAAACAGCCTGTCTCCGCGCCCGCTTCCAGCGCCACTGCGCCGATTTCAATAATCCGCTCCTGTCTGGGTTCAATCCCGGTCGTTTCTGTGTCAAAAACAATAATCCGGTCAAACCGCTTCCATAACGACTGCATCACGCCCCCTCCTCCAGACGGCTTTCGCCCGTGGCATAATCAATTTCGATTCCCGGCTGAACGTTATAGGCAAACACATTGAAGCAGATTCCCGCGCCGTTGTCCTCCACGGAATACGCCTCCATCTGTACGCCCCGCGCCACCAGCTCGTTTCCTTCAAACACAGGTGTAACGCGATACAGGACATGATTATTTGTGTCGTCCACGTAATCGGCCACATTGTTTTCAAACGGCAGCATTCCGGTCACGTTCATGTAGCGTGTGCCGGTAATCAAATTTTTATTATTAGCGTTTTCGCCCGCTAACTGGAAACCAATCAAATGACAGCGATTGTACAAATATTTGCCCTCAATCACGTCATATTTTGCCGTCATCCATCCGCTGGGCTTCACCGAACCGATTTCCCCCCGCGGACCGTTGGGCATCAGTTCCCGACAAATATTCGCATAAGCGACGCCGCAGCGGCCCAGGGCGTCCAGCTCGCTGTACGTTTCAAAGGCTTCCGTCGTCAGGTCGTCCTGCGTAAAATTCGGCTGGTTGCCGTCCAGCTCCACGTACGCCGCGCCGTTGTATTCCGGGATATCCGCCGAGGAAACCGATTCCGGTTCTTCCATAAGCCAGCGGGAAGCTACTGCCGCAATGCATAAAATCAATAGCATCACGGCGCGTTTTGGGGTCATGGGCTGCGATTTCTTACGTTGGCTTCTGCGTTTTGCCATAGTTCAAACCTCCTGTTTTGGGCCGCCCGGCAGAGGACAGCCGGTATTTGTTCGCGTTTGTTCGACGTACACTCCTAATATAACATTTCTTTCCTCCTTTTTCAACCCAAACCAGTACATAAAAACCCTTTTCTGCGGACAAGCTGAACACGATTTCGGTCGGGACGGCGCCAAAACGTCCCGAAGGATTTGGGGAGGGTTTTTACGCTATGCTGCACCGCATACGAATTTGTCTTTTGCTGCTGCTTCCGTGCCTGTTTCTGGCGGTGATGCTCTGGTTTCAAAGTCAGACCATCCCGGCGGCGGCGCCGGTCATTGTTCCGGCCTCCGCGGATAACTGGGGCCTGTCTTTTCCGGTGGAAGGAGAATCCCCGGTCGGCAACGCCACGGCGGAGGATCTGGCGCAGTATGACGCGCACTATCTGGGCGATACCGGAAAGAAAGTCATCTATCTGACTTTTGACTGCGGCTATGAAAACGGATACACGGAAACCATTCTGGACGCGCTGAAAAAACACAACGCGCCGGCGGCGTTTTTTGTTGTGGGGAACATGGTGGAGACCGCGCCGGATATTATTCGGCGTATGGCGGAGGAAGGACACATCGTCGGAAATCACACGTTCCATCATCCGGATATGTCAGCGATTTCCGATCAGGCGGCATTTGAAAAGGAACTGGACAGCCTTGCCGCGCTCTACCAGGAAACCACCGGGCAGGAGCTTCCGAAATTCTACCGGCCGCCGCAGGGCAAGTACAGCCGTGAGAATTTGCAGCAGGCGCATGCGCTGGGATACACCACGGTTTTTTGGAGCCTCGCTTATGTGGATTGGTATGTTGACAACCAGCCTACGGCTGAACAAGCCTATTCCAAGCTCCTGCCGCGGATTCACGACGGCGCAGTCGTGCTTCTGCACTCCACGTCCAAAACGAACGCCGATATCCTGGACGACCTTTTGACCAAATGGGAGGACATGGGGTACACCTTCGCCTCCTTGGAGGAGCTTCCAAAGACAACCTGAAAACGGCAGGGGCGGGCACACAGGTCCGCTCCTGCCGTTTTCCCGCGGGACTGGCTATTTTCATTTTTCCATATCGGCTTGCGTTTTGACCGCAATGGACGTATACTGTTCCTAAAAAACAAGGAGGATTCCTATGGATTTCAGAATCATGCGGGAAGATGAGCTGCAAAGCTGGTACGACCTGGAACTGACCGAGGCGTTTCCGCCTCACGAGCGCAAGCCTTTAGCGGTCATTCGAGAGCTGATTGCGTCAGGCCGCTACACCCTCTGGGGGCTTTACGACAACGACGTTCTCCTGGGCTACGCCGGGTTATGGGGCAAGCCCGG
The DNA here is from genome assembly GCA_947382875.1 of uncultured Oscillibacter sp. Lineage (GTDB taxonomy): Bacteria > Bacillota > Clostridia > Oscillospirales > Oscillospiraceae > Oscillibacter. Next base: position 22,938 of record CANDBG010000005.1, read on the forward strand.
CGCGGGGTACGTCCTGCTGGACTACCTGGGCGTCACGGCGGCCCGGCGGAGCGGCGGTTTTGGCGCGCAAATTCTCCGCCTGCTGAATCAGCAGGAGAAAAACCGGATTATCATTGAATCCGAATGTCCTCTTGCCAGCGCGGACGAAGCGGAGAACGCCATTCGTGCGCGGCGCATCGGATTTTACGAGCGTGCCGGCTACCGGGGCCGCTACGAAATGGCCGCGTGCGGCTCACGGTTCCAGGCAATGTCCCTCGACGGCCCGGAGGACGTACCGGCAATGATGGCGGCTCACTGGGCGGTTTACGACAGCGGACGTCCCGACGTGAAAATCCCGCTGGGACCGGACGAAGCGCCGCCTCCGGCGTTCTGGGGCAACGAGGCGTAATCGAAAACCCTATTTGTTTTATTATGGAGGATATCGACATGGGCTGGCAAAGCTGTCCGTTTTTCATCACGCCAAAAGAGCTGAAAACTGCATTGGAACCGTTCCGGCTTGTGGTAGATAATGCCTGCGTGCCAATTGATTACACGGATACGCCTGCTGAGGAATTTCTCGAAAAATATTCCGCGCTCTATGAACGGCTGATCGGCGGCGACGTGATTGACCATAAATCCGAGAGCGGTTTATTGCGTCAAATTGCAATTACATCCAATCTGCCGGATTTGAAATTCGGTATGGAGCATGAGATTGACGGGAAAATGGTCAAGGCGGTGATTGTGGATAAAAAAGGAAGTCCTCCGCCTCACCTTGCGCCGTTTACCTTTAATATGTACACCGAAAACAACAAATTGTATGTCAGCACGCGATATTCCTATTTGGCCTATACAGAAACCGTGCTTGGTTATGAAATCATTTTCCGCAAGTTCAGTCAAAGCGATGTGGAATACTTCGGGCTTTCCAGCGAGAAAGAATTTCGGACGTATCCGGATTATGCGCTGTTTAAGAAAACGATAACGAAAATGACGAAGCCGCTGATTTTTCAGAAAAACGGAATTGTCAAGAAAACAACCATCCGAATCAGCGAGGAAGCAAAAAAGCATCTGCCTGATTTTTACTGTATCAAAAGCAACCGGATCGAACTCGTATAATAAAATTTCAGGAGGTAAACGAGATGAAAAAGGCCATTGTAAAACGAATGAACTCCATGGTCGTATTGGCGGCGGTTGTATGCTTTCTGTTTTCTCTTTCCGGGTGCGCTGTGCCCTCCGACAAACCGGAAACGTCTGATGGGAAACAGCCAGACGAATCTGTCCAGACGCCGCAGGAACCAGAGGCCATCGCGAATCTCCCCGGCGACCTCTTGTCCGAAGAGGAACTGGTACAATTTAATGAAGTATTTGCCGCTCAAGGAGATTTGTCATATTGCCTGCCGGTAAATGGCTTTTTTACCAGCTTCTATGATGATGTAACAGAGCTTGATTTTGTCGAGTTTTTAAGGTATTATCCTGGTGACGGAACCTTAGGAAATGAGGACGCCAACGAGTTCGAAACACTATCAGAGTTACTACCTGATTTCGGTTTTCACTGGAGCCCGGAGGACTTCGGAAAAGAGACGCTTTCTGTCGATGACCTGCCCGTTCCTACGCATCGGATTTTACGGTCCTCCGTGGAGGAAACCCTGCAAAAATACGCAAACATCACCACCGCGGACTTGAAAAATACGGAAGGTGTCCTCTATTTGCCGGAGTACGATGCCTATTATACGTTTACAAGTGACTTCGGCCCTGGCGTATTTGAATGTGTTGGCGGAAAAAAAGATGGAAATATAGTTCGGCTTTGGTCTGTTACTCATGGTGATAGCGGCTCCAAGAAACTCTTAACGCTTCAAGAGGCCGATGGAACTTATTACATCCAATCGTATCAAAGCATCGACGGATGAAAGCGTTCAGGAAGCGGCGGTGAAAAAGCAATGAACGAAACCAACGATTCCTTCTGGACGGCATTGGATACCTTGCTGTCGAAAAGCAAAATAAGAATCGACCGTCCCAAAGGAAGCAGGCACCCCCGGTTTCCCGACAGAATCTACAAGGTTGATTATGGCTATTTGGAAGATACATCTTCCATGGACGGCTCCGGGATTGACGTCTGGGTAGGAACCGGGAATCCTTCCAAAATTGACGCAGTGATGTGCATTGTGGATTTGATGAAAAACGATTCTGAAATCAAGCTCCTGATTGGATGTACGGAAGAAGAAAAAGAGTTTATATATCGGTTTCACAATGAGACCGAATTTATGAAGGGTATCCTGATCAGACGCGAAAAGATGAACAACGCATAAGCGAAACCCTCCGGACGGCGTTTGTCCGGAGGGTTCTTTTTCCATGTAATTTCAGCCGCCGTTACGCCTGGTTCAAAAAGGCGCTTAATTTCTTGTCCTCAATCCGAATGTGATTGATTAAAACCGCAATGTGCTGATTCAGCTTGCTCAGGTCTGTGACCGAAGGCCCGGAGGCGGGAATTTGCGCCACAATGTCCCCCAGCGTTTTTTTGTAGCCTGTATGGAAGGCTTTGTGTGCCGTAAAGCCGGGATATTTACTGTTCTGCTGCAAACGTTCCTCGTGGGAAAAATGCTTGTCCACATAGCCCACGAGAAATTGTATGGCAGGTTCCATGGACGCCCGTCCCTGGCCCTTGTGACAGGACTCCATCAGCTGGCTTACCGCGCGGAACAGTTCCCGGTGTTCACCGTCAATCACGGCATTTCCGGTTTCCAGGTCCTTTGTCAATTCGTATTTCATGAAGCAGTTTCTTCCTTTCTTGTCTTTTCTTCCAATTTATTTTGTGCGGCTGCGCCACAAAATGAAAATTCTCAATTCAATTCCAATCTCATGGAAATCAATTCCTGCCAGTCTTTGCAACGGGAACAAAAACCTCTTGGATTGCGTCCAAATTCGACAAACCCCATACGCTCGTACAGAGAAACTGCACGGCTGTGATCGCTTACGACTTCCAATTCCAGCTGGACATACCCGGCGTTTTTTGCGCACTCAATACAGGCCGCAGTCAAGGCCCGGCCTATTCCGAGGCCCCAAAAATTCTGATCGATTGCGATTCCAAACTCTGCACGATGCCGGACCTTACTTCCGCCTTTTCCCTCCACGCCGGCCGTCCCAACGATATGTCCGTCCATAACGGCGCATAGAAAGGCTTCCCGTTCCGCACGCGCCTTGTCTCTCAAAAATTGCTGCTCGAATGCCTCGTCAAACGCGGCTTCGTCTTTGTAGGATGATAAAAAATCCGTTTGCTCACGCGTCCGGAGAAAAACGTTCAAGACCTCCCGTGCATCCTCACCGACCGCATTTCTGAGCAGGCATTGCCTTGCATTTTTGAGAATGATATTTTTTGTGTACTCCATAGTCAGATTATAGAATTTTTTGTCTCCTCCGTCAAGAGAAATCCGCCTCTGAAGCCAACGAAACTTATCTTCCCGGCAGCGGCGGGGCGCGCAGAATGACGCGTCCGAAGCACGCCAGCGAACGCCCGCTGTCCGGCGTAAGTACCTGGTCGGCGTCCGCGCGGCGGCGGTTGAGGGAAAACAGATACACAATCCCCACAGGGTCCTTGTAATACTGCTTGCAGAGAATGTCGCCGTCCACGCAGAAAATGCCCACATCCCCGGCCTTCAGCGGGTCGCGGTTCACGTAAACGATGGAGTCGTCTTCAATATAGGGAACCATGGAATCCCCCTGAATGCGGACGGCGAATTCCGCTCCGGCGGGAACCTCGTCCGTCACGGGAATATAATCGAAGTCCTCCCCGAAAGCCGGGGCCGCGTAGCCGGCCGCCGCCGGGTTGCAATACAGCGGGATCATCCGCGGTTCGGGCATATTCTGGACGCTTTCCGCCTCGTCGCGGCAGGCGCACAGCGCCTCCACCATCGTCCGGACGGTCTGCCGTCCCAGGGGCGACAAGCCCCGGTAATCTTCCAGCAAGCGGCGTTCGTTGCTGGCCAGGGGCGGTTCCTCGAATTGATAGCTGTCCTGAAAGAGCGTATTCGGGTCGATGCGCAGGCTGTCAAACAAGCGCAGCATAATTTCCCGCTTCGGGAAGCTGATGCCGATTTCATAATTTGATACGGCGGAAGGGGTGACTCTCAGCAAACGGGCGAGTTTTTCCCGCGACATGCCCAGTTCTTCCCGGCGCGCGCGGACGCGCTCTCCAAAGTTCATAACGGCGGCTCCTTTCCTCTTTTTTCCTATCATACCGGAACAAAATGGACTTGTCAACCATTTTTACAAGAAACTTGTATTTTTCTCTTGACAGCGTAGAACGATTATGCTATGCTGTTTATGGTGACAAGCCCGCCGGACAGTGGTGGAGATACCATGCCAAAGGGACGCATCCCGAAACAGGATGCGCCCCAGTGTGAACACGTTTTGAAAAAGAAATCCCCCGTCCAGCAGAAGCGCTCCGCCAACAGGCAGAACTTGGGCCGGACGAGGAATCATCGAAGTGGTGGGGGAAGGTGGATTCGAACCACCGAAGTCGAAGACAACAGATTTACAGTCTGCCCCATTTGACCGCTCTGGAATTCCCCCCTATGAAATTGTGGAGCTGGTGGACGGACTCGAACCCCCGACCTGCTGATTACAAATCAGCTGCTCTACCAGCTGAGCTACACCAGCAGTTCCAACAGCATTGCCTATTATAACTGCATTCTGCGGGTTTGTCAACTATTTTTTTATCTTTTTTTCTTTTTTTGAGGAGGTATTTTTTTGTACGGAATTACAAAAGAAAAACCGATGGCTTCCGGCGCTCTGGAGCGGTGGATTCTGCGCTGTTCGCTGTGCGGGCAGGAGATTGCAGAGGGGGAGGAATACTGGTCCTGCAACGGTTTCACGGTCTGCGGGGACTGCCTGCCGGCATTTGCCCGGCAGGAGCTGGCGCCTTATTCCCTTCTGCGGGGAAAGGAGGTCCGTCTGTGACGCTTTCCGAAATGTCCGTTACATATCAGACCAGCGCGTTGGCCATTCATGGCCGAATCGTCGAGCTGCGGGACCAGGAAAAGACGCTCACCGATCCCAACGCGCTCTTTCATCTCCGCCGCCGGATCCGTGAACTTCTTCCGCTCTGGCGGGAGACCCGGGAACTGGCCGTCCTGACGGCCAACTATTATGACAGGAGTTATCACAAACATGAGGGATACACGCTTTGACACGCGAAGCAGCGAATGGATCGGCGATATGACGGTCTGGCTCCGTCAGAACGCGCCGGACAATCAGGAACAGCTGGACCGTCTCCGACGAAACCTGCGCCTGGCCCGGGAACAGGAGCTTACGCCTCGTCAGAAGCAGGTGCTGGATCTTTACTACGACGAAGGACAAACCATCCCGCAGATTGCGGAGGCGCTGGATCTGAACCGTTCCACGGTTTCCCGCACCCTCCGGCGGGCAAGGGAACGCCTCTACCGGTGCCTGCGGTACGCTTTGTAGAATATGAGGCGAAACGGAAATATTTTCCGCAAGAAATTGTTCAAATTCGCATAGAGAACCCCCTTGCAGTTTTTCCCGGAAGCCGCTATAATCAAAGAATCCACAAGCAGCCGGACCATGGCGTTCGGGCGGCGGACCAGTTTTCATATGTGATATGGAGCGCAGCTCCGGGAGGAATTTTTATGCTTTACAATTCCCTGCATAACCGCTGGCTGCGGTTGCTGGCGGCCCTGGTGGGCGTGTTGATTTCGGTATTGGCGCAGAGTTTGTTTGTCGTGCCCCTGAAAATGTACGCCGGCGGACTCATGGGCTTTTGTCAGCTGGTCCGGACGCTGATGCAGACCTATTTGGGCATTGACTTCGGCTCTTACGACATTGCGGGTATCTTCTATTTTCTGTCGAATATTCCAATTCTTCTGATCGCCTACAAAATGTTGGGGCGAAATCTGGTCCTTCGCACCATCATTTGTACGCTGGCCTATTCCTTCCTTTACAGCCTGATTCCGATTCCGGAGGTCCCGATTGTGGACGACTACCTGACAGCCTGTCTTCTGGCCGGAATTCTGTCCGGCGTGGGAAACGGCATCGTTCTCACCTGCGGCTGCAGCTCCGGCGGCCTGGATGTGGTGGGCCTGTGCCTGAGCAAGCGGGGAAGCAGTTTTACCGTCGGCCGGTTCTCCCTTACCTTTAACGCCTTTTTGTACGCCGCCTGCCTGTTCCTCTTTGTGCCGGAAGTGGCCATTTACTCCATTATCTATAACTTCTTCGCCTCCATGGTGCTCGACCGGATGCACCAGCAGAACGTCAACGTACAGGCGCTGATCTTCACCAAGGACGGCGAGGGCAAGCTGGCACAGTTCATCATGGAAAAGCTGGGCCGCGGCGTGACCTACTGGGACGGCACCGGCGCTTACACCGGCGGAAATCTTCATGTGCTTCTGGTGTGCCTCTCCAAGTACGAAATCGAAGAACTGATGCACGCCGTCCATACGATTGACGAACACGCCTTTATTACTGTACAGGAACACGTCCGCGTTTTCGGCAACTTCCGCAAAAAAATCGAGTGATTTCATCATTTTCCACAAAACGATGTTGCGCCTTGCGGCGCAGGCGGTCATAACCGGCCTGCGCCGCAGGGTATTTTTGCATTTTTCTTGAACAAATCGAAAAATTTTTGGGATTCCTCTTTCCAAACCCACAAAAATACGGTAAAATAGATGTGAGATTCTGGTTGAATTTGGACAAGGACAAGGGAGGATGTACTATGGCAAAACCAGTTTACCGGCGGGTGCTGCTGAAAATCAGCGGCGAAGCCCTGGCGGGAGAAAAACATACCGGCCTGGATTTTGAAATGATTGGCCGGGTATGCGATGTGGTGAAGCAATGCCTGGACCTGGGCGTACAGGTTGGCGTCGTTGTGGGCGGCGGCAACTTCTGGCGGGGCGTCAAAGACGGCGGAGGCCGTATGGAACGAAGCCGCGCCGACCAGATGGGAATGCTGGCAACCGTGCTGAACTGCCTTGCCGTTGCGGACGTATGCGAACAGAAGGGGATTCCCGTGCGGGTGCAGACGGCCATTGAAATGCGCTCCATGGCGGAACCATATATCCGCTCCAAGGCGATCCGACACCTGGAAAAGGGCCGCGTGGTCATTTTCGGCTGCGGTACCGGCAACCCTTATTTTTCCACGGATACCGCCGCTGTGCTGCGGGCCGCGGAAATCGGCGCGGAGGTCATTCTTCTGGCGAAAAACGTGGACGGCGTTTACAGCGCCGACCCCGTGAAGGACCCCAACGCCGTCAAATACGACACCATCAGCTACGACGACGTGCTGTCCCGGCACCTTATGGTGATGGATTCCACCGCTACCTCCCTTTCCATGGATAACCATATTCCGGTGCTCCTGTTCGCCCTCAAGGACCCCCAGAACATCGTGCGGGCCGTCTGCGGCGAAAAGGTGGGCACCATCGTCAGCGAATAAGACCTGTTCCCGACTCTGCACGACACGAAATTTTGGAAGGAGATTTTTCATCATGTTAAAGGACGAGTACAAGGTTTACGAGGACAAAATGAAAAAGAGCATCGATTCCGTCGCCGCCGACTTCGACTCTGTACGGGCCGGACGCGCCAACGCCGCCGTGCTGGCGCGGATTATGGTGGATTACTACGGCAGTCCCACACCAATTCAGCAAATCGCCGGCGTGTCCTCCCCTGACGCCCGGACCCTGCTCATTTCCCCCTTCGACGCCTCCGCGCTCAAGAACATCGAAAAGGCGATTCTAAACTCTGACCTGGGCATTCATCCCCAGAACGACGGCAAAAATATTCGGCTCTCGTTCCCCCAGCTCACGGAGGAACGCCGTAAGGAACTGGTGAAGCAGATTCGCAAGTATGCCGAGAACGGCAAGGTTGCCGTGCGGAACATCCGGCGGGACGCCATGGATAACTTTAAGAAACAGGAAAAAAAGTCGGAGATCACCGAGGATGAGCTGAAACAGGCCGAAAAGGATTTGCAGAAGCTCACCGACGAGAGCTGCAAAAAGCTGGACGAGCTGCTTGCAAAAAAGGAAAAGGATTTGATGGCGGTCTGATGGCGGGACAGGAGCGCAAGGCGGGGCGGACGGCAGAGCCGCCCCGCCATATTGCCATTATCATGGACGGCAACGGCCGCTGGGCCACCCGCCGGGGTCTCCCCCGCACCGCCGGGCACAAGGCGGGAGCGGAGACCTTCCGGCGGATTGCCACTTACTGCAAAAACATCGGCGTGAAATATCTGACGGTCTACGCCTTTTCCACGGAAAATTGGAAGCGGTCCGAGACGGAAGTCGCCGCGATTATGGCGCTGCTGAAAAAGTACCTGCTGGAAGCGGTGGACACCATGGAGCGGGATCATATCCGCCTGCACTTTTTCGGCGACATGACCCCGATTTCCCCTGAACTGCGGGCCCTGGCCCGGGAAACGGACGAAATCACAGAACATCTTTCCAGGGACGATTTTCAGGCCAACGTCTGTCTGAACTACGGCGGTCGGGACGAAATTCTCCGGGCGGTCCGGCAGTTCGCGGAGGACTGCGCCGCCGGAATCCGAAAGCCCTATGATATGGACGAGGAGGAATTTTCGTCCTACCTGGACTCCCGCGGCATCCCGGACCCGGAACTGATAATCCGTCCCAGCGGGGAACTGCGGCTGAGCAATTTTCTGTTATGGCAGTCCGCCTATTCGGAGTTCTATTTCACCGACACCCTCTGGCCCGACTTCGACGAGGCGGAGCTGGACCGCGCCATCGCGGAATTTCAAAAACGGGACCGCCGGTTCGGCGGCGTGAAAAAATAACGACAAGGAGCGAGATAGGTTATGGGCCTGTTTTCCATGCTGTTCGGCAGAAAAAAACGCGCTCCCGCCAGCCCTTTACAGCGCTATATTGACGAAAATCTCCCTGAAAATTACACGCAGTCCAGAAAGTATGCGGTCAGCCTGCTCGAGTCGGGAAGGCGGGCCGCCGCAAAAATCACCCTGGATATGCTGGCCGACGGCTCCGACTACACAGACTTCGGTGACGCGGATTACGCCCAGCTGGCAGAACTGGAGTCCAGCTACCTGCTGACAGGATGTCTGTCAAAACCGCCGGTCCCCACCGATTTCACGCTGGATCTCGTATTCAGCGCCGGGCGCGTGATTACGGTGGAAAAACAGGCCGGACAGGACATCGGGTTCCTTACGGCCCAGGGGCTGCGGAAACAAATCACGTTTTGACAAGCGTCCTGCGGAGAGAAAGGACAGGCTATGAAATCAAGAATTTTGGTGGCGGTCATCGGCGTGCCGGTACTGCTTTATGTCGTGCTGGCAGGACCGCCAGTTTTGATGATGGCCGCGCTGTGTATACTGGCCGGCATTGGCGCAATGGAATTGCAGAACTGCGTCAGCGGCGCCAAACGGACCGAGCTGGCGGGCTTGAGTGCCAGTGCGGCGGTGTTCATCGTCGCATGGTACTATGAACGCCCGGACCATATTGCGCTGCTCTTTCTGTTGGAAATCCTGCTGTTTTTCGGCTACGCCATTCTCAAAGGCGGAGAAATCAAATTTCAGCGGCTCATGGCGGGACTCGGCGGCAGCTTTTTCATCGGCTATTCTTTTTCCACCTTCCTCCGTCTGGAGGCGTCCGGTATGCATCGGGCCTATTTGCTGCTGCCCTTCCTCCTGAGCTTCGCCTGCGACACGTTCGCCTTTTTTGCCGGGCTGACCCTGGGAAAGCACAAGCTGGCTCCCAAAGTCAGCCCGAAGAAAACCATTGAGGGTTCTATCGGAGGTCTTGCAGGAAACGTCGTCTGCGGGCTGCTGTTCGTGTGGGTGATGGACCGCTTTTTCGGCGGCAGCGCCATTGCTTACGGTCCGATGATTTTCATGGCTTTGTTCTGCGGCGTGGTGGCGCAGATCGGCGATTTGAGCTTTTCCCTGATTAAACGTGAATTCGGCATCAAGGACTACGGACATATTTTCCTGGAACATGGCGGCGTTCTGGACCGCTTTGACAGCGTGTTGTTTGTCGCCCCGGCTGTTGAAATTATTTTCCGTTATCTGGCATAGGATGGGAATATGAAAAAAACGATTTCAATTTTAGGCTCCACTGGTTCCATCGGCCGCCAGACGCTGGAGGTCGCGGAGGATCTGGGCCTGCGTGTGGCGGCGCTGACCGCGCACACCAATGTCAAGCGTCTGGAAGAACAGGCGCGGAAGTTTCGTCCGGCCCTGGCGGTCATGACCGATGAAGCCGCCGCACGGGACCTGGCAATCCGCCTCTCTGACACCGGCACGAAGGTCCGGGGCGGCACAGAGGCCCTCCCGGAAGCGGCGACGCTCCTGGCGGCGGATACCGTTGTGACGGCCGTTGTGGGGATGGTGGGCCTTGGGCCCACGCTGGCCGCAATCCGGGCGAAAAAACGAATTGCCCTGGCAAATAAGGAAACCCTTGTCTGCGCCGGAGAACTGGTGATGGCGGCGGCCAATGCGTACGGCGCGGAAATCGTGCCGGTGGACTCAGAGCATTCAGCCATTTTCCAGTGCCTGCAAGGCTGCGGCAGCCGAAAGGAAATCCGCCGCTTGATTCTGACCTGCTCCGGAGGGCCGTTTTATGGCATGAGTCCGGAAGAAGCGGGCAAAATGACCAGGGCGGACGCCCTCCGGCATCCAAACTGGAAGATGGGTCCCAAAATCACCGTGGACTGCGCCACACTGATGAACAAGGGCCTTGAAGTCATTGAGGCCATGCGGCTGTACCGTCTGCCGCTGGAACAGGTGAACGTCGTGATTCACCGGCAGAGCATCGTTCATTCCCTGGTGGAGTTTCAGGATGGAGCTGTCCTGGCCCAGCTGGGGACGCCGGATATGCGTCTCCCGATTCGCTACGCCATGACGTACCCGGCTCGTGCGGAAAGCCCGGCGGAACCCCTGGACCTGTTGTCCTGCCCGCCGCTGACCTTCGCAGAGCCGGACCGCGACACGTTTCCGTGTCTGGCGCTGGCGGAGTCCGCGGCGGTGACGGGCGGCACCGCCTGCACCGTCCTGAACGCGGCTAATGAGGAAGCCGTCCGGCTGTTTCTGGAGAACCGGATCGGTTTTTCCGACATTTACCGTCTGACGGAAAAGGCGCTGTTGGAACTTCCGGCGTCGGCCAACCCGAACCTTGAGGAAATCCTCGCGGCGGACGCGGCGGCGCGGCGGTTTGTCAAGGCCAATTCCTGAACGCAAATTCATTCTCAATTATTAAAGAGGGCATGGTTCATGAAGCTAATCTATATCCTTGCGGCTGTTTTCATTTTTGGTATGCTCATCGCCGTGCATGAGCTGGGCCATTTTGTGGCGGCGAAGCTGTGCGGCGTACGGGTCAACGAATTTTCTCTGGGCATGGGTCCCCTGCTCTGGAAAAAGGAGGGAAAGGAGACCGATTATTCCCTGCGGCTTCTGCCGATCGGCGGCTTCTGCGCCATGGAGGGCGAGGACGAAGACACGGGCGATCAACGCTCTTTCATGCGTCAGAATTTCTGGAAAAAATTCGTAATCCTGGCCGCGGGAGCGTTCATGAACTTCCTGACAGGCTTTCTGATTATCCTCATTCTGTTCAGCAGCTCGTCGGCGTTTTTTGTGGATAAAATCAGCGGCTTTGCCGAAGGCTTTCCCCTGGAAGGGGAAAACGGCCTGATGATTGGTGACATCGTTTACAAGGTCGACGGCTACCGCGTCTATCTTCGGGGCGACACGGCCCTGTTTCTTCAGTACAACGACGGAAAGGGCGTGGATTTGGAGGTTCTTCGGGATGGTGAGAAAATCATCCTGAAGGACTTTCCGATGTACCGCGACACTTACGAGGGCCAGCCGAACCGGTTCGGCATAAGCATCGGCGCGGAGCAAATCCCGGCGGTTTTCTTCACGAAACTCCAATACTCCTGGTATCAGGCCATGGATTTTGTACAATTAGTATGGTTCAGTCTGGTGCAGCTGCTCACCGGCAACGCCGGCATGAATGACCTCAGCGGTCCCGTGGGGATCGTCTCCACGATTACGGAAGTCGGCGAAGCCTCCGCAACGACGCTGATTGCGGTGAAAAACATTGCGTATTTCGCCTCGCTGATTGCGGTCAATCTGGCGGTGATGAACCTGCTGCCGGTTCCCGCCCTGGACGGCGGCCGTATTTTCTTCCTGGCCGTGGACACGGTATGTATGACCCTGTTCCGGCGGAAAGTGCCGGAAAAGTATCAGGCGGCGGTGAATATGGCCGGTTTTGCCCTTTTGATGGGCTTCATGCTGCTGGTCACGGTTCACGATGTATTCAAGCTGCTTCAATAGGAGGACCTAAATGACTAAACGGCTTTTTGTAGGAGGCGTGCCGGTTGGCGGCGGCGCGCCGGTGTCCATTCAGTCGATGTGCAACACCAAAACCGACGATGTTGCCGCCACGGTGGAACAAATCCATCAACTGGAGTCCGTCGGGTGTGAGATCATCCGCGTGGCGATTCCCGATCAGGCGGCGGCGGAGGCCGTGGATAAAATCAAGGCGCAGATCGCCATCCCCTTGATTGCCGATATCCATTTTAATTACAAATACGCCCTCGCCTGTGCCGAACGGGGCATTGACGCCATCCGAATCAACCCCGGCAACATCGGCGGGGAAGAAAAGGTCAAGGCCGTCGCGGACGCCTGCCGGACTCGCGGGATTCCAATTCGGGTCGGCGTCAACGGCGGTTCGCTGGAAAAGGAACTCCGGGCAAAATACGGCGGCGTTACCGCCGAAGCGCTGGCCGAGAGCGCCTTGGGACAGGTACAGCTGCTGAACCGCTTCGATTTCGACGATATCTGCATCTCCGTCAAATGCTCGGACGTGCCTCTCACCATGGCCGCTTACCGCCTCCTGAGCGAGCGGACCGATTATCCGCTGCACTTGGGCGTCACGGAGGCGGGGACGCCGTCAATGGGCGTTATCAAGTCGGCCATTGGCATTGGCGGGCTTCTGTGTTTCGGCATCGGCGACACCATCCGCGTGACGCTGACCGCCGACCCGGCAGAGGAAATTTACGCCGCGCACAAGATTCTGAAAGCGGCAGGGCTTCGGGCGGAAGGCGTGAATTTGATTGCATGTCCCACCTGCGGACGAACCCGGATTGATTTGATTCCATTGGCGGAGGAAGTGGAACGCCGTCTTGCAGGCTGTAAGAAAAATATTACTGTGGCGGTGATGGGCTGCGCGGTGAACGGTCCCGGCGAGGCCGCCGCCGCCGACATCGGCATCGCGGGCGGCAACGGCGAAGGATTGTTGTTTCGTAAAGGCGAGATTCTCTATAAAGTCCCTCAGGAGCGGCTTGTGAACGCGCTGATGGACGAGATCGAAAAGTTATAAGGAAACCCCTGAAATTACGGATGAAAAGTGAGGAAATCATGACAAAAACGATTCCGTTTTTTGAGATGTTCACAGAGCTGCAAGTTTCCGCCGGACTGCGCCTGCGTCTGGCGGGCGCGCAAATCAAACACGCCTGGATCAATCTGACGGACCAAAGCACCCGTCTGGAAATGTCCGTGAAAAACGAGCTGTCCAACGAAGACCGGACCGCTTTGCAGGATACGCTGAAAGCCGTCTATGGTTTTCAGACGGCAGAGCTGCAAATCGAAACCGCTGCACCGCCTCCGCCGCCTGCGCCGCCCCAAAGCAACGGAAAGCCAGACGCAAAAAAGCCGGGTAAAATCCTGATGGGTCACGTCATCAAAGGCAAACCGGTCCCAATGAATACCTTAACCGTCCAGTCGGGAACCGTCACGGTGGAAGGCAAGGTTTTCGCCTTCGACTGCCACGAAAGCCGCCGCCCGGGAATGTGGCTGCTGAACATCGACATGACGGACGGGACAAACTCTGTCACTATACATAAAAACCTGACCGAAAAAGAGGCCCGCGTCATGGAGGAGGGCGTCAGGACGGGAATGTTCCTCCGTGTGCAGGGCAGAATGGAACCGACCTATGATGGAAAAGATATTCAGTTAAGTCCGCAGCACATCAACGTCGCGGAGCACGAGGAACGGCAGGACAGCGCACCGGTAAAGCGGGTGGAGCTGCACCTGCATACCAAAATGAGCAACATGGACGCCCTCACCGACGTCAAGGAGGTCATCAAGGAGGCCATCCGCTGGGGACACCCCGCCATCGCAATCACCGACCACGGCGTCGCCCAGGCGTTCCCCGACGCCTGGCACGCCGCCGGAAACAAGATTAAAATTCTCTATGGCGTTGAGGGCTATTTCATCAACAACCTCGACGACCGCGTTGCTGTCCATGGCGATTCAGATGGCTCCCTGGAAAGTGAAATCGTCTGCTTTGATATCGAAACCACCGGCTTGCGGGTGGACCAGGAGGAAATTACCGAAATCGGCGCCGTCGTGCTGAAAAACGGCGAGGTCTGCGAGCGTTTTCAAACCTTCGTGAACCCCGGAAAGCCCCTGACCCCGGAAATCGTGGGTCTCACCGGAATCACGGACGAAATGCTCCGCGACGCGCCGCAGCCCGCGGAAGCCCTGGCAGATTTCCTGAAATTTGTGAACGGGCGTCCGCTGGCGGCGCACAACGCGGAATTTGATATCGGCTTCATTCGTGCGGGCTGCAAACGGGCCGGTCTGGACTTCCAGCCTACTTACATCGACTCCCTGATTCTGGCGCAAAACCTGCTGCCGGAGCTGGGCAAATACAAACTCGACATTGTGGCGGAACATCTGGACCTCCCGGCGTTCAACCACCACCGCGCCAGCGACGACGCCGCTGCGGTGGCCTATATGCTGATCCCGTTCTGGAAGATGCTTCACGAACGGGACATTCATACGCTGCAAGCCATCAACGGAGAAATGGAAAAGCTGCGGCCTCTGGGCGGAAAATCAAACCGGTTTCCCAAACACATCATTTTACTGGCACGGAACAAAACCGGTCTGAAAAACCTCTATCAAATGATTTCCGCATCGAATCTGCAATACTTCAAGCGGGTTCCGATTATCCCGAAAAGCCTCCTGAAAGAGCATCGTGAGGGCGTGATTGTCGGGTCCGCCTGCGAGGCCGGCGAGTTGTTCCAGGCCATCAAGGACCACAAGGATTGGGCCGAACTGAAACGGATCGCGTCGTTTTACGATTACCTGGAAATCCAGCCTCTGTGCAACAACCGGTTTATGCTCCGAAACGGCGACGTGCAGTCCGAGGAGGACCTGCGGGAATTCAACCGTATTGTGGTTCGTCTGGGCGAGGAACTCCAAAAGCCCGTCTGCGCCACCGGTGACGTACACTTTCGCGAACCGGAGGACGAGGTATACCGACACATTTTGCTTGCATCGAAAAAGTTCCCGGACGCCAACGAATCCCTCCCGATATACTTCAAAACCACGACGGAAATGCTGGAAGAATTCGCTTATCTCGGCGAAGAAAAAGCCTATGAGGTTGTCGTCGCCAACACGCGTCTGATTGCCGACCAGGTGGAGACCTTTGAGCTGCTGCCGAAGGAGTTGTTCCCCCCGAAGCTGGAAAACTCTGAGGAGGATTTGAACCGTCTGGTCTGGGAAAAGGTTCACCGGCTCTATGGCGAAGACCCGCCCCAGCTGATCGTCGACCGCCTTAACGTGGAGCTTGGCGGCATTCTGGGCAAGTATGACGTGGTGTATATGTCCGCACAAAAGCTGGTGGAGCGGTCCCTGGAAAACGGGTATCTGGTGGGTTCCCGTGGTTCCGTCGGGTCGTCCCTGGCGGCGTATATGTCCGGCATTACCGAAGTGAACTCCCTGCCGCCGCACTACCGCTGCCCGCAGTGCAAAAACAGCGAGTTTCTTCAGGACGGCTCCTTCGGCTGCGGCGCGGATATGCCGGACAAAATCTGTCCGGTCTGCGGGACGAAATACGAAAAAGACGGCTTCGACATTCCCTTCGAGACCTTCCTGGGCTTCGGCGGCGGCAAGGTACCGGATATCGACCTGAACTTTTCCGGCGAATATCAGGCAAGGGCCCATCGGCACGCCATTGAGATGTTTGGCGAAACCCAGGTGTTCCGGGCGGGGACCATCGGCACCCTGGCGGACAAAACGGCTTACGGGTTTGTAAAAAAATACCTGGAAGAAAACGGCATGACCGCCGGACGGGCTGAGGAAAACCGTTTAACACAGGGCTGTGTCGGCGTGCGGCGGACCACCGGACAGCATCCCGGCGGTCTGGTGGTGGTTCCGGCGGACAAGAGTATGGAGGACTTCTGTCCCGTCCAGCACCCCGCCGACGCCGACGATTCCGACACCATAACCACCCATTTTGAATATCATTCCATGGAGGCGAACCTCCTCAAGCTGGATATGCTGGGACACGATGACCCGACGATGGTCCGCATGATGCAGGACCTCACCGGCGTGGACCCCCAGAAAATTCCGCTGGACGATCCGGACACCATGTCGATTTTCACATCCAGCAAGGTGCTGGGCTATGAGGACGACGAGGTTCTGGGACCAACGGGCGCCGTGGCCATTCCGGAATTCAACACCCGGTTTACCCGTCAGATGCTGATCGACACACAGCCGAAGGATTTCAGCACTTTGGTACGTCTGTCCGGCTTCTCCCACGGTACCGACGTTTGGTTGGGAAACGCGAAAGACCTGATTCTGAGCGGTACCGCCAGCGTTCTGGAAACCGTGGGCTGCCGGGATGACATTATGCTTTACCTGATTTCCAAGGGCGTGGACGCGAAAATGTCCTTTAAAATTATGGAGTCCGTCCGGAAGGGAAAGGTCAAAAAGGGCGGCTTTGAGCCGGGCTGGGAGGAGGCCATGAAGGAACATGACGTTCCCATGTGGTACATCGAATCCCTGGCGAAAATCGGCTACCTGTTTCCGAAGGCCCACGCCGTAGCCTATGTTATGATGGCGTTCCGGATTGCGTGGTATAAGGTGCATAAGCCGCTTGCATTCTACGCAACGTTTTTCTCCGTGCGGGCCAAGGCGTTTGACGCGGAATTCTGCTGCGCGGGCAAGGATGCCGTAAAGAAAAAAATCCGTGAGATCGAGAACAACAAAAACGCAACCGCTGTGGAACAGTCCCTAATGACCACGCTGGAAGTCTGCTATGAGTTCTACCTGCGGGGCTTCCACTTTGAAACCATCGACATTTACAAGTCCGAAGCAACCAAATTCGTCATCACGGAAAACGGGCTTCTGCCGCCCTTTACCACCGTTCACGGCTTAGGCGAGGCGGCGGCCCTGGACACAGTGGAGAAGCGGAAAGGCAAGGACTTTATTTCCATTGAAGAATTTTCCATGTGCTGCAATAAGCTGTCCAAGACCCACATCGAACAGCTGAAAAAACTGGGCGCGTTCGCAGGACTGGCGGAAACCAGTCAAATTACCTTGTTCTAAAACCGACAGGTTTCGCGCGCTTTCTTGTGAAGTTTTCCAGTAGATTTTTCCAGAAAATCCGTGTACAATTTTCTTAAATTTTGAAAGGAGTTTTTGACCGATGCTGAGTGAAAAAGTTGCCGTACTGCTGAACGAGCAGGTAAACAAGGAGTTCTATTCCGCGTATCTCTATCTGGATTTCTCCAACTACTTCGAGGCCCGCGGCCTGGACGGTTTTGCCAACTGGTACAAAATCCAGGCCCAGGAGGAACGTGACCATGCCATGCTGTTCTATCAGTACCTCCAGAACAACAACGCCAAGGTGACGCTGGAAGCCATTGCCAAGCCGGATAAGGTTCTCGACAGCGATATGACCGTCCTCAAGTGCGGCCTGGAACACGAATTGTATGTTACCGGCCTGATTAACGCCATCTACGCCGCCGCGTATGAGGATAAGGATTTCCGGACCATGCAGTTCCTGGACTGGTTCGTCAAGGAGCAGGGCGAGGAGGAAACCAATGCCAACGACCTGATCTCCAAAATGGAGCTGTTCGGCTCTGACCCCAAGAGCCTGTATATGCTCAACAGCGAGCTTGCAGGCCGTACGTACAGCGCCCCCTCCCTGGTTCTGTAAGATACAGCCCCGCAACGGAAAAAGCGTCCCGGTTTTCACCGGGACGCTTCTTTGTTATCCGTTCAGTTTTGCGCTGCACTTGGTCAGAAAGCGGTCGTTCTGAATGACCGCGCGTGTATGGACACCCTTGCCAATCGGACCCTTTTCGTCCCAGGCCGTGACCTGGAACTGTACCATTCGGCTGTTCTCTGACACGCCGGTAATCTCCGCCTCGGCCCAGACCTTCATGCCCATCGGCGTAGGGGCGTCGTGGCTGATGTCAAGGTGTGTGCCTACGCTGCCCTGACCGTCTTCCAGGAAGCTCTGGAGGCACGTGCAGGCCGCATTTTCCATCATCGCCGCCATGAAGGGCGTTCCGAACACGGGCAGCGCGCCCGAACCCAGGGCTTCCGCCGTGATTTCATAGGTAACGGTTTGCTCTACCTGACATTTTGTTCCAATTACAATCATGCTTGCTCTCTCCTTTTGCATCAGATGCCCAGTTCGGTCCAGAGGTCGTTGTAAAGAGCGCGGGTTTCGGCCGGGAGGACGAGATACGCCTCACAGGTGTCCAAGACCTCTTTGGGCGCGGCCATGATTTCATACCGGCCCTGGTCCAGCGGCTCGCCGTAGGTCTCCTCGTAATAGGCGGGATATTCTTCCAGAACTTTCGTGTTCGGAGACGCATAGCCGATATAATCCATATTCGCCATGCTGGCCTCGTTGGACGCCAGGAAGTTAATCCAGGCCTCCGCTTCCTCCTTGTGCTGAGCGTTCTTCAGCACGCACATCGCGTCCACAAACCAGTTGGCCCCCTCCTTCGGCACCACATACGCCAAATCGGGGTTATTGTCCAGCATCGTGAGGAAATCGCCGGCGTAATAAGAACAAATAGCCGCGTTTCCGCCTTCCATTTTCAGGAAGGTTTCGTCCATAAAAAAGCCCTGATAGACGCCGTTGTTCTTTGCGTCGGACAAAAGCTGGAACGCCTCCCGAATCTCCGCTTCGTCGGTGGTGTTGACGGAGTAGCCCAGATAAATGAGGGCAATGCCCAGGGCGTCCCGGGAATTGCGGATCATGAGGACATTGTTGGAATATGCCGGGTCAAACATGGCGCTCCAGCTGGTAATCGGCCCATTGACCATAGTGCTGTTGTAAATAATTCCCAGAGTTCCCCAGGTGTAGGGCACCGTATATTTGTTTTCCGGGTCATAGGAAAGATTCTTGAACCGGTCGTCAATCTGGGAAAAATTGGGGATATTTTCATAATTCAGCTCTGCGAGAAGCCCTTCTTCGATGAGCTGGGAAATCATATAATCAGATGGAACCACGACGTCATAATCCGCGCCGCCCATACTCAGAAGCGAGTAAAGGGCTTCATTGCTTTCGGCGGTGCTGTAATTGACCTTGATGCCGGTTTCTTCCTCAAATTGGTAAATCAGGTTTTCGTCAATATACTCCCCCCAGCTGCAAACGTTCACTTCCCGTTTTTCGCCGTTCGAGCCGCCCGTACCGCCGCCGCAGCCGGTCAGCGTCAAGCACATCGCCAGGATGAGGGCGAGAGCTGTTGTCTTTTTCAATTGATCATTCCTCCAGTTTGAAAATAAAATCTATCTCAAGGCCCGCAGGCCGTGAGGTCAGGACTGCCGCTGCGCCGCCATACGTTCCTGCCGCGCCTCCCGGATGTTCACCGCCGCCAGAAGAAGCAGAACCGCCACAAAAAGGAGGGTGGACACGGCGTTGATTTGTGGATTCACCCGGCGTTTCGTCATGCCGTAAATGGTGACGGCCAGGGTGGAGGCCGAAGAACCGGCGGTAAAATAGCTGATGACGAAATCGTCAATGCTCATGGTGAAGGCCGTCAGCGCACCGGAAATGACGCCGGGCTTGATCTCCGGCAATACCACTTTCCAAAACGCCTGCATCCAGGTACACCCCAAGTCCTGAGCGGCGTCAATGAGATTTTTGTCCATCTGCCGCAGCTTCGGCCCGATAGAGAGAATCACATAGGGAATGTTGAAGGTCACATGGGCAATCAGCATGGTTCCAAAGCCCATGCTCAAGTGGGTGGGCAGCCGAAACAGCCCGAACGAATTGAACCAGACGGCAAAATTCTCCCAAAGCCCGAAAAAGGCCACAAACAACAAACACAGGCTTACGCCAGTGACGATATCCGCATTCATCATCGGAATGTTGTTGATCGTCATGAGCGGCGAACGCCAGCGGCGGCGCATGGCATAAAAGCCAATGGCCGCAAAGGTCCCCGCGACGGTGGCAATCAGCGTCGCCAGAAACGACACCAGCAGAGTTGTATAAACGCTCTGCATAATCAGGCGGTTGTGGAAAAGCTGCCCGTACCAGTGAAGGGAAAAGCCCTTCCATACCATGTTGCTGTTTCCGGCGTTGAAGGAAAAGATAATCAGCAGGAAAATCGGCGCGTACAGAAACAGAAACACCAGCGCCATGACCACGCGGTTGAAAACAGACGCCCCGCGCTTCATAGCATCACCGCCTGTTCCTCGCCCTCGCCGAAGTGATTCATCACCCACATGCACAGAACCACAATCACCATCATCACCAGGGCAATCGCCGCGCCCAGATAGGGATTATACGCGCCGCCGGTGAATTGCTGCTCAATCAAGTCGCCCAGGAGAATCCGCGTGCCGCCGCCCAACATGGTACTGATGGCGAACGTAGACACCGACGGCACAAACACCATTGTGACTCCGGAGAGAACCCCCGGAAGGCTCAAGGGCAGAATCACCCGCCGGAAAACATTTACGCTGTCCGCGCCCAGGTCGCGGGCGGCTTCCAACAAAGACGGGTCCAGCTTGATAATAACGGAGTAAATCGGAAGAATCATGAAGGGCAGATAGTTATACACCATACCCAGTACCACCGCCCCCTGGGTGTTCATCATCGGGAAAAACGTAAGGTTTGTGCCGAACAGCTGGTTCCATAAATCAATCAGCCCGATTTTCTGAAAAAGCTGATTCAGAAGTCCGTTGTTTTCCAGAATCGCCATCCAGGAGTACGTCCGAAGCAGAAAGTTCATCCACATCGGCAGCATAATCAAAACCATGGCAATCCGCTGGAAACGCGGACCTTCCCGGCTCATCATGCAGGACACCGGGTAGCCAATCGCCAGACAGACAACCGTCGCAATCAGCGCCAGCTTGAAGGAACGTCCAAACACCACCGCATACGTGCCCATCCGGGCGAAATTGTCCAGCGTAAAGCCGTGTTTGCTGGAAAAGGCATAGAGAACCACCAGAATGACCGGGGCCACGACAAATATGGCCATCCAGATCACGTAGGGAATGGCGAACAACGACAGTTTACGTTTCATCTTCATCCTCCCCCGCCTCGGCGTCGTCCAGCTCGTCATAAGCGTCGGAGAACGAGGAATAGTCGCCATACATTCCTGAATATACACTCTTTTTCATGACATGAATGCCGTCCGGGTCAATTTTAATGCCGATTTTCGCCCCTACGGGAGAATGGTCCGTGGTCTGAATCAGCCACTTGAAGCCCCGGAAATCGACAATGATATCATACTGCATTCCCTTGAAGGTCACGCCGGTGACGGTACCCGTCAGCTGGCCCTGTTCCAGAGGAACGATGTCGATGTCCTCCGGACGAATCACGACGTCGACCGGTTCATTTTCCCCGAAGCCGCCGTCCAGACAGGGAAACTGCCGTCCGTACATCTGAACCAGATTGTCCCGCACCATGATTCCGTCAATGATGTTGGATTCTCCGATAAAATCCGCAACGAAGGCGTTTTTGGGTTCGTTGTAAATATCCTCCGGCGTGCCGATCTGCTGAATCGTGCCCTTATCCATCACGACGATGGTGTCAGACATGGTGAGGGCTTCCTCCTGGTCGTGGGTGACGTAAATAAATGTAATGCCCACCTGCTGCTGAATGCGTTTCAACTCAATCTGCATATCTTTACGCAGCTTCAAATCCAGCGCGCCCAGGGGTTCGTCCAGAAGCAGCACCTTGGGCCGGTTCACCAGCGCGCGGGCAATCGCAACCCGCTGCTGCTGTCCGCCGGAGAGCGCGTCGGGTTTGCGGTTCTCAAACCCCTTGAGGCTGATGACTTCCAGCATTTCCATGACCCGCTCGCGGATTTCCTCCTCGGAGAGCTTTCCCTTTCGTTTCGGGTCCTTGGGGTCGGAACGCCGCTGCATTCGGAGTCCGAAGGCAATGTTTTCAAACACATTCAGGTGTGGAAACAGGGCGTATTTCTGGAAAACGGTGTTGATCTGCCGCTGATACGGCGGAACGTCGTTAATCCTCACACCGTCGAACAGCACGTCTCCCGACGCAGGCGTCGAGAAACCGCCGATAATCCGCAGCGTGGTGGTTTTGCCGCACCCGCTGGGTCCAAGCAGTGTGAGGAATTCTTTGTCGTTGATATAAAGATTTAAGTGATCGAGAACCAGCTCGTCGTCGTACGCCATGCAGAGGTCCCGCAGGCGAATCAACTCTTTGGACATATATCCTCCCCCATTTCACCATAATTTGGATTCTGTTGGTTTGATGCCTCTTTTCTCTGTTGAGGGGGGAACCTTTCTCGTCGAAATTCAGCAATGACTGCATGATACCGAAACTCGCCTGAAAAGTCAAGGGAATTGTTTCATTTTCCGCCGGAATTTTCGTTCCTGGAAAAATAACGCTCCCGAAAGGGCACGTTCTCCACCGTGAACGCCTTGCCCCGCAGGTAATTCAAGAGGCCCGCATCTGTGGAAAAAGCAAAGGCCAGACGGTAGGCGTAAAGGGCCTGACGGGTTTCGTGGAAGCGGCGGTTGACGGTTCCGTTTCCATACTTTCCGTCGCCCAGGAGCGGACAGCCGATTTCCGCCATGGAAACGCGAATCTGATGGGTGCGGCCCGTCAGGAGGCGGCACTCCACAAGGGACAATTCCCCACGGGTTTCCAGGGTTTTGTAAAGGGTCGCGGCGGCCTTGCCGCCGGGTACGGGACGGCGGTGGAACGTCACCAGCTTTTTTGCCTCGTCCTTGCGCAGAAAACCCTCGATTTTCCCCGCCGGAGGCCGGGGGCGTCCGGCGGTGATGCACAGATACGATTTTTCCAGCTCGTGGGCACGGATTTTTTCGTTGAGAATCCGCAGGGTTTCCGCGTTTTTCGCCGCAATCACAATGCCGCCGGTGTTGCGGTCAATCCGGTTGCACAGGGCGGGAGCGAAAGCGTTTTCTTCCCGGGGCCGCCATTCCCGTTTCTGATACAGGTACGCCTGAATATGATTGATCAGGGTGTTGACCTTCTCCGTCTCGTCTGCGTGGACGGATATCCCGGGCCGCTTATCCACCAGAAGCAGGTTTTCATCCTCATAGACAAGGTTCAGCTTCGGCTGGAAAATCGAGAGAAAGAGATTTTCTTCTTTGGGCTTGTCAAAGAACTCATCGTTGATGTATAATTGCAGTAAATCCCCGGCTTGCAGCCGGGCATCCCGCTTTGCGCCCTTGCCGTTGAGCTTCACCCGTTTCAGACGGATATACTTTTGCAGCAGCGCAGCCGGCAGCAGCGGCAGGTTCTTGGACACAAAACGATCCAAACGCTGTCCGGCGTCATTTTTCCCGATGGCAAGCTCCCGCATGGCGGACCTCCTGAAATTCTGATTTTTTCTTAATCATAACCGCTTGTGAACCAATTGTAAAGGGGGATGTTTTATGGAGACGCTTCCAAGCAGATTATTTCCACACTGTACTTACCGAAAAGGCCGGGAGGCCAGTTTTTCCGACCTGCGTCCGCTGGGCTTTGCAAAGCCGGTTTCGCTTTATCTGAGTCCGGAAACCACAGGGGACGAGGAATCCTTGAAAAACGCGGCCGCCTTTTTTGACAAGGCCCGGGAGCTCGATCAGCTGTGCCGGAAGATTTTTCTTTCCTTTAAGCCGGGTACCAAAGAGTATGCGCTTCTGGAGGATTACTTCCAGTTCTTCCGCGAGGAATTCCCGAAGGATTTGGGCGACGCGTCCAGGAAAGAAATGGTGAAACGCCTGCGGCTGAAAGAGTTGGCGTCGCACGAAAACGGTACCGGCCAGCATTTTGCGGTGGATTTCACGTTGGGGTATTTTCAAATTCTCTGCGCACAATTCGACTACAAGCACAACTTTACGGATCTTTCATGGGACAACTGACCCGGCGGCGGGTCTGCGGCAAGGAAGGAGCGGAACCATGCGTGAGGGCAATATCGGAACCGGTACAGCGGCGCTGCTGGAAGCCGTCCAGGGCGGAAAGCCCTGGATTCGGCGTTTTACCAAGAAGGAGTACGCCCAGGCGTTTCAGGAATACACAGACCGTTTTGGTCCGCTCTGTACGGCGGTTCTGGCAAAGCCGGAGTCCCTGCCCGCCCTGACAGAGGAATTTCTCGACGCGCTTGAGGCAGGCTGGCAGCGTCAGCGGCCCTGGAACCGGACGGTCGCTTTGATGAACGACAAACAAATGATTGTGACGTATCTCTCTCCCATGCTGCAAAAGCTGGAAGGCGGCACGGCCCTGGCGGAGCAGATTCGGGACGGCTGGAATGCCCGTTGGCCGAAAGACGCCTACCAAAACGGCGTCTACGAAGAACTCCTCGGCGGTTTCCGCAGCACCTTCCTCGGCTTTGAGCTCCTGCGCCGGGACAAAGGCTGACCCGTCAGCGCTGCAAATACGCCGTGATGTCAAAATCCAGCAGCGGGGTATCCCGCCGCAGATAGAGCGGATGGTGGGGATGGCCTGATTTCAGCAGCGGTCCGGCGGTGAACCAGCGCGCGCTGGCGGCCTGACCGTCCGCAGCAAAATCCCGCATACAGTCCATCAGGTAGCCCCGCTTCTCAATGATGTTTCCCCAGGCCGCCCAGACGGCCGGTTCCTCCGAAAGCGACAGCAGATAGCGGAACGCCGCCCGGTTTTCCCGGTGCAGCTCCGCGTTGCAGGACGGCTCCATGTCATCAGGCCGGGTGGCCCGCTGGGCGTAAACATTGAACATCAAAAAGCTGTCGTAGCCGTTGGACAGCGCCACCCGCTGGGCCGATTGCAAGGTTGGGTCCAGAGCGTCGGGCGCGGCGGTGGACGGATTGATTCCCACGCAGATCAACGGCTTCCTTCCCCGCGTGCCAAGGATGTAACGGTATTCGCCATAGGTGTTCGGGACGTACAGCCAGCGTTCTGCGTCGTAATCCGGAGAGGGACGCAGCGCCGCGTCCAAAGCCTCCTGAAACGGCAGCGCTTTCCCGGTGACGCCCTGCGGAATATGCAGCATAAACAAAACCTCCTGTCGTGAATTTTCGACAAACTTCAGTATAGCATTCTTTGACCGCCTTGAAAACCAAAATCTTTGAAAATCCCGTCTTTTTTCAACCGAAAATACCAGATAAATCCCCGTCCTTCGGCCCGTGCCCGAGACCCTGCGGGGGCTCCGGCGAATTTTCTTCCAAAACTCACGGAAAAAGTTTCTCAAACCCTCTTGACAGCGGCGCGGCTGTTGCCGTATGATACGGATTAGAAACCACTGAATTACACCGACTTCCTGAGGGGGGAAACAAGTTATGTCTCATGAAGAAATCTTCCAGATTCTGCAAGAGCTGGTAGCGGAGCAGTTCGCCAAGGACCCAAACAACGTGAACATGAACACGTCCTTCGACACCGACCTGGGCGCGGATTCGGTTGACCTGATGGAGCTGGTCATGGCCATGGAGGAAGAATTTGAAATCGGGGAAACCCAGGAGGAAGAGCTGTCCGAGCTGAAAACCGTGGGCGACGCCGTGAACTACATCGCAGATAAGTTGAACCGTTAAGGGACCGCCCCGCCCAGCGCGGGGCTTCCTTTTGGAAAGGGACGCCATGCATGAACTGGAAAACGAATTAAATTACATCTTTCAAAATCCGGCCCTGCTGGAAGAAGCCCTGTGCCACAGCTCTTACGCCAACGAGCACCGGTCCGGCCCGCTGCACAGCAACGAGCGTCTGGAATTCCTGGGCGATTCCGTCCTGGGGTTTGTGACGGCGGAATTTTTATTCGTCCAGCACCCCGATCTGCCCGAGGGCGATCTGACCCGTATCCGGGCGGCGCTGGTGTGCGAGCAGAGCCTTTATGAAGTGGCGTGCAAGCTGGACCTTGGCCGTTTTCTGAAGCTGGGCCGGGGCGAGGACTCCGGCGGCGGACGGGAACGCACTTCCATTCTCGCGGACGCCACGGAGGCCGTCATTGCCGCGGTATATCTGGACGGCGGCATTCAGGCGGCATCCGATTTAATCCACCGCGTCCTGCTGGACGCCGAACGCGAGGAGGCCGTGGAGGAACGCCGCCGGGATTACAAAACCGCGCTGCAGGAGCTGGTTCAGCGGCAGGCGGATCAGGTGTTGGCCTACCATATGGTGGGTGAAAAAGGTCCGGACCACGCCAAGACCTTCGCGGCGGAAGTGCTGCTGAACGGGCGGCCGTTGGGGACCGGTTCCGGCCGCAGCAAGAAGGAGGCCGAACAAGCCGCTGCAAAGTCCGCCCTGGAAACCCTGGGCGCCGGCGTGTGACTGCGGCTTCGCATACGTAAAAAAAGGGACGGCTTGACCGTCCCTTTTTGCATCGCCATTAAATGGTAATCAACTCGTATTCCCGGGAACCTAAGCCCAGTTTTTCCGCGTGTTCCAGACATACCTGCCAGTGCGTTTCCGGGTGCGCGGCCTGGAACAGGTCGCCGCAGCTGCAATCATACCCTTCCTCGGTCAGAACGGAACCCGGCAGCGGCTTCTGTGCAACCACCGCGTCCGCGCACGCCTGGTCCAAGGCCACCGGGTCGAAGGAGGCAAACATTCCCACGTCGGCAGCGATGGGGGCGTCGTTTTCCGCGTGACAGTCACAGTTGGGGGAAATGTCCACCACCAGCGAAACATGAAAACAGGGCCGTCCGTCCACGACCGCCTTGGTATATTCGGCAATCTTTTTGTTCAGCACGGCGGGCGCTTCGTCAAACAGACACTGAATGGCGTCCTTCGGGCAAACCGCCAGACACCGTCCGCATCCAACACATTTATTCTCGTCAATGGACGCCTTTCCGTTTACGATCTGCGGCGCATCGTGGGCGCAGATTTTCGCGCACGCTCCACAGCCCACGCACTGCTTTTCCTTTACAAACGGCTTGCCTGCGTTATGCTGTTCCATCTTGCCGCCGCGGGAACCGCAGCCCATGCCGATATTTTTCAGCGCGCCGCCCATACCGGCCTGTTCATGGCCTTTGAAGTGCGTCAGCGAAACAAATACGTCCGCATCCATGACCGCCCGGCCAATGCGGGCCTCTTTGACGTACTCGCCGCCCTCTACGGGCACCAGCGCCTCGTCGTCACCCTTCAGGCCGTCGCCAATGAGGATGTGGCAGCCGGTGGAATAGGGTGTAAAGCCGTTGACGTACGCCGACTCGATATGGTCCAAGGCATTTTTTCGTCCGCCGACGTACAGGGTGTTGCAATCGGTCAAAAACGGCATACCGCCCTGGGATTTCACCAAATCGGCGACCGCCCTGGCCCAGTTGGGCCGGAGGTACGCCAGATTCCCCGGCTCGCCGAAGTGCATCTTGATTGCAACGAACTTGCCATCCATATCAATGTCCCCGAACCCGGCGGTCATCATCAGACGGGCCAGCTTTTGCGGAAGGTTCTCCCGCCAGCTGGGACAGCGGAAATCCGCAAAATAGACTTTCGATTTTTCAGCCATGTGTGAAAACTCCTTTTCCTTGTTTTTCATTTCCGAAACAACGGGATCTTACAGATTCCCAGTATACAGCCTGGAGCGGGCTCCATGTCAAGGAAAATTTTGCGCAGCGGGCCATCCTTATGGGTCCAAATCAATGGAGATATTGTCGGTTCCGTGCTCGTCAAACTCCGAAAGGTACGTTTCAATGCGTTCCATGAGCGCGCCGTAATTTTCCCGGGTAAGGGGCTCGCCGTCCATGTCCCGGAGGGCCAGCTCCTCCGCTAAGATTTCGTAAAAAATCACGTTCTCATAGCTCTCAATGGCCTCATGAATTCCGCCGTCCGCGAACGCGCGGGACGGAATCAGGTCTCCCTGATACAGCTCCACCAGCTTACGCATATTATGCCGCAGGCAGTGGGAGAAGACCAGACTTTCCACCTGGTCATATTCCTTGATGCGGTCGTCTTCGCGAGTGGAGTTGATCACCCAGTTTCCTATGTACACAAGGTCCAGCAAATAACGATACTGCTGTTCAGACAATTCGATTTTCATTGGGTATACACCTCCTGCGGTCTTTCGGATGCCTCCGCCTATTTTGCCAGTTGATTCCACGCTTGTCAAGGGGGGGCCGGCGAACCGTTCCGCCCTCTGTGCGCCTTCCCTGTCATTATAGCAGAACTGCACGAAAAATTCCACATAAAAAAGCGGGTAAAAAGGCTAAAATCTGTCTTGCGGCAAAAGAAGTCTCATAGTATAATACATAGTTCAGAGGGGTGCGCCGGGTGCGGCGGGAAGGAGTGGCAGGAATGGACATACGGCCCATCGGGGTATTTGATTCCGGGCTTGGCGGCCTGACCGCCGTACGGGTTCTGCGGCGGATTCTGCCGGAGGAAAACCTTGTGTATTTTGGCGACACGGCCCGGGTTCCCTACGGCGGGCGGTCCCGGGAAACGCTGCTCAAATACGCCCGGCAGGACCTGCGGTTTCTCCGCTCCCTGGATTTAAAAGCCATTCTCATCGCCTGCGGCACGGTGTCCACCACATCCCTGGACGCCCTTCAGGCGGAAAATGATCTGCCCATCGTGGGCGTGGTGGAGCCGACCTGCCGCCGTGCGCTGCTGGTGACGCAAAAAAAGCGCGTGGGGCTGATTGCAACCTTGGCCTCCGTTCGCTCCGGGGCCTACGAGTCCATGCTGCGGAAGCTCGATTCCTCCATGGAGGTTTTTTGCCAGCCCTGCCCGCTGTTTGTGCCGCTGGTGGAAAACGGACGCTTCCGCCGCGGGGACGTTGTGATCGAAACCATCGCGCGGGAATACCTGGAACCCCTTCTTGCCCAGGAAATCGACACCCTGATTCTGGGCTGCACCCATTATCCGCTTCTGGAAGAAGTGATTTCAGACGTATGCGGGCCAGGCGTGGCGCTGGTGTCTGCGGGCGAGGAGTCCGCCTTTGAGCTGAAACGCCTGCTGACCGCCCAGAACCTCCGCGGGCCGTCAGACCGGCAGGGGGAAGCCAATTTTTTCGTCAGCGACCAGGCCGAGGACTTCCAACGCATTGCGTCGGTCTTTCTTCAGGAGGATTTACAACACGTTGCAGGGAGGGTTGACATTGAACAGTTTTGACTGGACCAGCGCCGGGGAAACGCTTCCGGAGCTGGCGGAACGAAAAATGCCCGTTCTCCTGTACATCCAGGGCGAGCAGTACTATGATGGTATAGACCCGGACAGCGTGGAGCTGATGACGGAGGGCACCATGGAGGTGCAGGGCGACATTTACCGTCTCACGTATCAGGAGAGCGAACTCACCGGCATGGCGGGCACAACGACCACCTTTGAGGTCTGCGGCCCACAGGTGATTCTGACCCGCGCGGGGTGCGTCAATTCGCAGATGGTTTTCGAGGAAGGCCAACAGCATACGTCTTTGTACGAAACGCCTTACGGCGAGCTGTCCATTGACGTGCAGACCAGCCATTTGCAGCACACCTTGTCGGAACAGGGCGGGAAAATGGAAATTCATTATTCGATTGCGGTAGAGCACTCCGTAGCCGGACGGAATACGTTCAAAATCCGTATCCGGCGGAAGCATGAAAACCGGTAAAACCGGGAAATTTGTATATATCCCGTTCGTTTACCAGAGAAAAGAGGAAAACAATGATCAACATGACCCAGAACGCCAAGGAACAGGCGGCGGCCCTGGCCATGACGGCGTATCAGGCGGCCGTGAAAGACGGCAGTCTTCCGAAAGCGGAAATTGCCGCCGCGCCGGTGGAAATTCCCCGGGACGCCTCGAATGGCGATTTTACGACCACCTTTGCTCTGGCGGCGTCGAAAGCTCTGCGGAAGCCGCCCCGCGTGATTGCACAGGCGCTGCTGGACCACATGGACCTGACTGGCAGCTATTTTGCCTCGGCGGAAATCGCCGGACCGGGCTTTCTGAACTTCCGTCTGGACAGCCGCTGGTTTACAGATGTTTTGAAGGCCATCCAACAGGAGGAGGATCGTTATGGAACCTCCAACGCCCTGAAAGGGCAAAAAATCATGGTGGAATTTGTTTCCGCCAACCCTACCGGCCCGATGCATATGGGCAACGCCCGCGGCGGCGTTTTGGGCGACACGCTGGCCTCCGTACTGGCCGCCTGCGGCGCGGAGGTCTCCCGGGAGTTCTACGTCAACGATGCCGGGCACCAGATTGATAAATTTGCCCGTTCCATTTATGCCCGCTGCATGCAGATCACCAAGGGCGAGGAAAGTTATCCGTTCCCGGAGGACGGCTACCAGGGCGACGATATCCGGGAATTGGCGCAGGGCTTTCTGGCGCAGGCCGCGGAGTTTCCCGGCGAAACCGGGGAGGAGGCATGGCTTGCCGCTATGAGCGAGTATGGCCTTTCCGTGAACCTGCCCAAGATGAAAAGCGATCTTCAGCGGTATAAAATTGAGTATGACACCTGGTTTTATGAGTCCACCCTTCATGAGAGCAACGCCGTTGCGGAGGCGGCGGAGCTTCTGACACAGCGGGGCTGGACCTACGAAAAGGACGGCGCTCTATGGCTGAAAACGGCGGACATTCTGCGGGAAAACCTGCGGAAAGCCGGGAAAAAGGAAGCCGACATTGAAAAGCTGGATTTGAAAGACGACGTGCTTCGCCGCGCCAACGGGTTCTACACCTACTTTGCCGCGGACATTGCGTACCACTGGAATAAATTCGCCGTCCGGGGCTTTGACCGGGTAATCAACATCTGGGGCGCGGACCATCACGGTCATGTAGCGCGTCTGAAGGGCGCCCTGGACGCCCTGGGCCTCGACGGTTCCGGAAAACTGGATATCGTTCTGATGCAGCTCGTGAAGCTGCTGCGGGACGGCAGCCCCGTCCGCATGAGCAAGCGCACCGGTAAGGCCATCAGCCTTTCTGACCTGCTGGACGAGGTGCCTGTGGACGCCGCCCGCTGGTTCTTCAACGCCAAGCCCGACACCCAGATGGATTTCGATTTGGGTCTTGCGGTCCGGGAGGACGCGGAAAACCCCATTTACTATGTGGAATACGCCCACGCCCGCATTTGTTCCCTGATTGAAAAGCTGGCGCAGGAGGGTCTGACGGTTTCCGGCGAGGCGGATTTCAGCCTCCTGACCACCGACGCGGAACAAACCTTAATCAAGCAGCTGGCGGCTCTGCCGGACACCGTGCATTCCGCGGCCCGGGACTACGACCCCAGCTATATCAACCGTTACCTGCAAGACCTGGCTGGTTGTTTCCACCGCTTTTACACCGCCTGTCATATCCGCCAGGAGGCCCCCGCACTGGCTTCGGCCCGTCTGACCCTGGCCGACCTGACCCGGCTGGTGCTGAAAAACGGTCTGAAGCTCATCGGCGTGGAAGCGCCGGAGCGGATGTAATTGGAAAAAACGGGGGCCGGACGGTCCCCGTTTTCTTAACAAAAGAGAGGAGTGTTTTTCTATGATTCGAAAAGCAGTTCCGGCGGACGTTCCCAAAGCCGCCGCAATTTATGAGGCGATTTTCGATCGCGAAGCCGAAACGGTATCTTACACAAACTGGCTGCGGGGCAGCTATCCCACCTTCGAGACCGCTCAAAAGGCCATCGAGTCCGGCTCCTTCTACGTCGGCGAGGAAGACGGCGAGCTTTGGGGGAGCGTTATTTTGAACAGCGTCCAGCTTCCGGAGTACGCCGGCATTCCCTGGACGCTGGCGGCGGAGCCGGACAAAGTGGCCGTGATTCATACCCTGTGCATTCACCCCGCCCACGGAGGCCGGGGGCACGCGCGGGAAATGGCGCTTTTCTGCGAGGAGACCGCACGGGCGCAAGGAAAAACGGTGATGCGTCTGGACACCTGGGAGGGCAACGTTCCGGCGAACCGTCTCTATCCCTCCCTGGGCTACCGCCTCGCGGGCGCCGCAGAATTTTTCTTCCAGAATTTCGTCCGGGAAAATCTCAATTGTTACGAAAAAGCGCTGTAACAGATTTTGACGTTTTCTGTCGAAATATGGAGCTTGGAGGTGGAATGGTGAACGTTATGTGGTTCGGCATTCTAGCGGCAATCTTGTGTATATTGTTAACAAGCCATTATAAAAAATAACCGGCCCCCCACAAGCAGCATTTGGATTCTTCCGCTTGACAAGCGCCCAAAAGCGGCATAAAATGACAATCAACATACAGGCCGCGGCGTCCTGCGCCCGGCTGGAAGGAGCCTTGTACATGAAACGTTCCGCCGGTATTCTTCTTCCGATTTTCTCGCTCCCGTCCCCCTACGGCATCGGTTCCCTGGGGGCCAGCGCCTGGGAGTTTGTCGATTTCCTCCGCGCCGCCGGACAATCCTGGTGGCAGGTTTTGCCCGTCGGCCCCGCCGGGGAGGGCAATTCTCCGTATACCAGCGAGTCCACCTTTGCCGGAAACCCCTACTTCATTGATTTGGATTTGCTGGCAGAGGACGGTCTTCTGAAAAAAAGTGAGCTGGAAAGTCTTAAAACGCCATCGACCGACAAAGTTGACTATTCCGCCGTGAAAAAAAGCCGGGATATTCTGCTGCATAAAGCCTTTTCCCGTGTCAGCGGCACAGAGGCGGAAGCCGCGCGGACATTTGCAAAGCGTAATCCCTGGCTGGAAGATTACGCTCTGTATTGCGCGGCCAAGACGCATTTTGATAACGCTGTCTGGACCGAATGGCCGGACAAGGACCTCCGTTTTCACAAAAAAGCAGCCATCGAACAATGGCGCGCTGCGCTCGCAGAGGAAATCGCCTATCACAGCTGTGTGCAATATTGGTTTTTCCGTCAGTGGGAGGCGCTGAAAAAATACGCAAACCGTCAGGGCGTCCACTTGATCGGAGACTTGCCGATTTACGTTTCCCTGGATTCTTCCGACGTGTGGGGAAACCGTAAGGAGTTCCTGCTGGACAAGGACGGACGCCCCACCAAGGCTGCGGGCGTGCCGCCGGACTATTTTTCCAAAGACGGTCAGCTCTGGGGAAACCCCCTCTACGACTGGCCCGCGCAAAAAGCCAACGGCTACCGATGGTGGGTGCGCCGAATCCGGGGCGCGTCCAGGCTGTTCGACGCCATACGGATCGACCATTTCCGCGGTCTGGAAAGTTACTGGGCCGTTCCGGCGGGCGCAAAAACCGCCCGCAACGGCGTCTGGGAGCCGGGTCCCGGGATGGACCTTCTGGGCGTACTGTGCGCCAAATTTCCCCGTACCGCCTTGATCGCGGAGGACCTCGGCCTGTTGACGGAGGAAGTCCACGCCCTGCGGGACGCCTCTGGAATGCCGGGAATGAAAGTTTTGGAATTTGCGTTTTCCGACCCGAAAAACACCTATTTGCCTCACAATCATACCCCGCACTGCATCTGCTACACCGGAACCCACGACAACGACACCACCGCCGGCTGGTATGCCTCCGCGCCGGAGAAGGAAAAAGCCTTTGCAGAAAAATACCTGGGCGTCTCCGGACAGGAGGCCGTCTGCAAGGCGTTGCTGCGCTGCGGGCAGGGAAGCGTGGCGGAATTGTTCGTTGCACAAATACAGGACTACCTGGGCCTTGGTACGGAAAGCCGTCTGAACATTCCCGGCACAGCAAAAGGCAATTGGGTCTGGCGTCTTCTGCCTGGACAGGCCACGCCGGAATTGGCCGCCGAGATCCGGGACCTGACCGAACTGTTCAACCGCTGCAAGCCCCTCAAAAAGCCGAAAACCATCGAAAAACCACCGGTGGAAGTTAAAGAAACGTAATATTCAAGCAAAAAAATACATATTGCAATCAAAAAGAACCGCAAAAAACCCGGCAGGAACATTCTCCTGCCGGGTTTTTCTTATCTCATTACCCCTTGAATTCCACAAAAAGCTCGCGGACGGCGTTGGGGTCCGCCGTCTTAGGCGCGGCGGCAGGCGCTGCCGGAGCCGCTGGCGCAGGTTCGTCATGCGGGCCATCGCGCCAGGCCAGGAACTTCGGCGCAACCTGCGGGAACAACGCCAGCGACAGCACATCTTCGTCGCTCTTGGCGATGTCCTTGAACTCCTCACGGTACTTTTCCAGCTCCGGTTCCAGCTGGTCCGCCGGACGGCAGGTGATGACGTCTTCAGGCTTGATGCCGGCCAAGGCCCGTACTTCCTCGTTCACCTCGGCGGGCAGACGGCCATACTCGCCCCGCAGAAGTCCCTTGGACTCCTTCGGGAACGTTTTATATTTGCCGACCACCACGTTCATAACCGCCTGGGTGCCGACGATCTGGCTGGTAGGCGTCACCAGCGGGGGATATCCGAAGTCCTTGCGGACACGGGGAATTTCCGCCAGCACGTCATAATATTTCTCTTCCTTGTTCGCCTGTTTCAGCTGGGAAATCAGGTTCGACAGCATTCCGCCGGGCACCTGATACAGCAGCGTATTGGTGTCCACGTTCAGAACCTTCGGGTCCAGGGAACCCTGTTCCTTGAGCTTCTGCGCCACCTTACGGAAATGCGTGGCGGCCTGACTCATTTTGTTCAGGTCCAGACCCGTGTCCCGGACGGTGCCCTGAAGCGTCGCTACCAGGGATTCCGTCGCGGGCTGCGCGGTGCCGTTTGCCAGAGGGCTCAGAGCCGTGTCCACAATGTCCACGCCCGCGTAGGCCGCCATCAGGTTGACCATATCGCCGGTGCCGGTGGTGTTGTGCGTGTGGAGGTGAATCGGAATCTTCACGGTCTCCTTCAGACGCTTGATCAGGGAATATGCATCCATCGGCAGAAGCAGGTTCGCCATGTCCTTGACGCAGATCACATCCGCACCCATCTGCTCCAGCTCTTTTGCCAGCTTGACAAAATACTCCTCGTCGTGAATCGGGGAGACGGTGTAGCTCAAAGTCGCCTCGACCATGCCGCCGTACTTCTTGGTGGACTTGATAGCCTGTTCCAGATTCCGCACATCGTTCAGGGCGTCGAAAATACGGATGATATCAATGCCGTTTTCAATGGATTTACGGCAGAAGGCGTCAACCACATCGTCGGCGTAATGCTTGTAGCCCAGAATATTCTGGCCGCGGAACAGCATTTGCAGCTTTGTGTTTGGCAGGGCCTTGCGCAGCTTGCGCAGACGCTCCCACGGGTCTTCGTTCAGGAAGCGCATGCAGGAGTCGAAGGTCGCGCCGCCCCAGCATTCCAAGGACCAATATCCAATGGAGTCCAGCACCTCGCAGGCGGGGAGCATATCCTCCACCCGCATCCGG
Organism: uncultured Oscillibacter sp.; assembly: GCA_947382875.1. GTDB lineage: Bacteria > Bacillota > Clostridia > Oscillospirales > Oscillospiraceae > Oscillibacter. The sequence goes on from CANDBG010000005.1 coordinate 58,275, forward strand.
GTCGCCGCCTGGGACTGGTGGGCGTCACGGAGAATGGTGTCGGTAATATACAGGGGCTTTTTCGATAAAAATTCCATAGCCATACGGTGTACCTCCTATCAACCGAACAGGGAGATCATGACGCCTGCTGCAATCGCGGAGCCAATGACGCCGGCCACGTTGGGACCCATGGCGTGCATGAGCAGGAAGTTGGCGGGATTGGCCTTCTGGCCCTCCACCTGGGAGACCCGGGCCGCCATCGGCACCGCCGACACGCCCGCGGAACCAATGAGGGGATTGATCTTCTCTTTCAGGAACAGGTTCATGATCTTCGCCAGGACCACGCCGCCTGCTGTGCCGAAGCCAAAGGCCACAATGCCCATGACCATAATGGCGATGGTTTGCAGGGAGAGGAAGGTCCGGCCGGTGGCCGTCGCGCCGACGGACACGCCCAGGAAGATGGTGACAATGTTGATTAACTCGTTCTGCACGGTCTTGCTCAGGCGGTCCACAACGCCGCACTCCTTGAACAGATTGCCCAGCATGAGGCAGGCGATCAGGGGGGCTGCGGAGGGCACCAGCAGAGCCACAAACACCGCAACCATAATCGGGAAAATGATCTTTTCCCGCTTGGAAACCTGACGGAGCGGCTTCATCACAATTTTACGTTCCGCTTCGCTGGTGAGCAGCCGCATGATCGGGGGCTGAATGACCGGCACCAACGCCATGTAGGAGTATGCGGCCACGGCAATTGGCCCCAGCAGATGGGGGGCCAGCATGGTCGCGCCGTAGATGGCCGTAGGACCGTCTGCGCCGCCGATGATGCCGATGGAGCCGGACTCGGCGGGGGTGAAAATGCCGGAGAGATTGCAGCCGACAAACGTCATAAAAATGCCGAGCTGCGCCGCCGCGCCCAGAAGCAGGCTCTTGGGGTTCGCAATCAGCGGACCAAAGTCCGTCATGGCGCCGACGCCCATGAAAATCAAGCAGGGGTATACGCCCAGCTTCACGCCCAGATACAGGATGTCGACCAGACCCGGCGTGATGGACTCTCCTACTGTGGCCGTGGCCAGCACGGCGTCGGCAACGCCTGCCGCAGCCAGATTATCGAGGACTGGCTGCGTCACTGTCGCGCCGCCGATCAAATCCCAGTGGATGTGACCGCCCGCGAAAAAGATTTCATGATACATATTCGCGCCGGGCAGGTTCGTAATCAGCATACCAAATGCAATCGGAACCAGCAGCAGCGGCTCAAATTTCTTAACAATACCCAGGTACAGAAGTACGCAGGCGATGCCCAGCATCAGCAGGCACTTCCAGTTGTCGCCCTGGGTAAACAGCGCAAAGCCTGAGCTGTTTACAAAATCCAGAATAGCTTCCATTTGTTACCTCCAGCCCCGTTACTGGATGACGCACAGCAGCGTACCGGACTCCACCGCCGCGCCCTTGGAGACGTTGACGGAAGCGACCTTGCCGTCCCGGGGGCACATAATTTCGTTTTCCATCTTCATTGCTTCCAGAATCATAAGTACGTCGCCCTTCTTCACGGCAGAGCCGGGGGTGATGTTAACGGACAGGATAGTTCCTGGCATAGGGCTTGTGACCTGTTCGCCGCCGGCGGGCGCCGGGGCCGCCGCAGGGGCCGGGGCTGGGGCCGGGGCCGCCGCCGGAGCCGGGGCCGCGCCGGTCAGGGCTTCCAGTTCGATTTCATAGGGGGTGCCGTTGACGGTCACTCTGTACTTTTTCATAGTCGTTTACTCTCCTTCGCTTCTTCCTTACAGTTTTTTCAGGGACAAAATGCGGATGCCTGTGATGTCGGTCCCCAGCTCTTCCGCCAGGGCGGCGGAAATTGCGGCAACCAGTTCCGGACGGTTCGGTTCCGCAGCAGCAGGGGCCGGGCCGCCTGTGGCGGGCGCGGGTGTCGGGGCCGGCGCGGCGGACGGTGTGCCGCCACAGATCTTACCCATGATCATCGTCAGGACGATCAGGCAGACCAGGCCGAAAAACACGGTGCCCATTCCCATCAGGCAGACAAATAAGCTGGAATATTCCATATGCTCCCTCCCATTTTAAGATACCTGCCTATTGTATCAAGTCCCGGAGAAAAAAACAAGACTTTGTGAAATTTTTATCCCCTTTTTACACGATTTCTTTTTTCCAGCAGGCTCGACGCCCAGGGTCCTTTTGTGGTATGATGGTTGAAATGCCTTAAAATGTCCGGAAATCACCGCGTTCTTATGGATTTTCCGGCAATTCCAGAGGGGGTTGGATATTTATGCAATATACGAACGTTATTACCGGCCGGTTTCTTGACCGTCCAAACCGTTTTGTTGCTCACGTGGAAACTTCACAAGGCGTTCAGACGGTTCATGTGAAGAATACAGGACGCTGCCGGGAGCTTTTGGTCCCTGGCGCAACGGTGTATCTGGAACAGAACGCAATTCCAACGCGGAAAACTGCCTTTGACCTCATTGCCGTGCAGAAGGGAAGCCGGCTTATCAATATGGATGCCCAGGCCCCTAATCAGGTGTTTGCGGAGTGGGCGGCTCGCTTTTTGCCGGAGAACGCCCGCCTGTATCGTGAGTATGTTTATGGCGCTTCGCGTCTGGATTTTTGCTTTGAAACGGAAAAAGGCCTCCATTTGGTGGAGGTTAAGGGCGTCACGCTGGAGGAAAACGGCGCCGCCCGCTTCCCTGACGCTCCAACTGAACGAGGCGTGAAACACATTCGGGAGCTTCAGCGGGCCGTAGAGACCGGACTCCATGCAACACTCTTTTTTGTCGTCCAAATGGAGGGCATTCAAAGCGTCGCGCCAAATGACACAACCCATCCCGCTTTTGGTCAAGCACTGCGCGAGGCCGCTTCGCATGGCGTCAACGTTCTTGCTTATGACTGCACCGTAACGGCGGATTCGCTTTCCATCCGCCGCCCGGCGCCTGTTCTCCTGAGTTCCAGCTGAACGAGGGAAACGCTTTTCGGACGTATACGCTCCGATGCAGGGCTGTCGCCAGCAGCGTCGACGCCGCCGCTCCAAAGATTCCCTGGACTAAGTTGCTTGGAATTCCTGCCGCACTCCCGATCAGACAAAATATAAATGTATTGCCTGATGTGGCGAAAAATACCAGCAGGGCGTCGAACAGCCAGTAGCCGACTATCATCGGGATTTCTGCCGCTGCCGCACAAATCGGCAAACTCCAGCTTTTTTTGTTCAGAGTGCGGAACAATCCTGCGGCAATCCATGCCATGACCGCTTTTATGATTAGCGTCGCCGGTACGTACATTACATAGCCGGACAGCAGGTCCGCCAAGGCCGGGCCAAGCCCGCCCGCGATGGCTCCATAGGCTGGCCCCAGAAGAAAGGCTCCCAGAATTACAACGGCGTCGCCCAGGTTCATGTAGCCGCCGCTGGGAGACGGTATTTGTAACAGCATCGTCGCCACACAGCCCAGAGCTGAAAATAAGGCCGTCAAAACCAGCTGACGCGTCAAATTTTTGCTTCCAGTCCGCCCGATAATTTTTTCCATTCCAAACACTCCTTTTTTTACCGATTAACCGATATTTGATTCCAAAAGTAAAATCTCCCGCGCCCTAACTGCCGCCGATTCATTTCGAGCATCCGAGTTAGACGCACCAGCAAGTTGAATTGGCCTTCTCGTTTGATTTCTACCAAGCCATTTCAACCGCCAACCGCACCGCACCCTTTCGCGCACCGCAGCAGCGGCAGCGGAGTCAGACGCAGAGGCAAGTCGACAAAGACTTCTTGTTTGACTTCCTCCAAGCCGTAGTTTTCCACCAGTCCGAATAAAAGCGCTCTTTTCTTTTGGACCGTGAACGGCCCGTTTTCTTTTCTCTCGCCAGAGAAAAGAAAATGGGGGGTTCAAAAGAGCCAGCCATTGCAAATGGCCATCTTTTAGAAAAGGGAAATCTCTTTCTCCGCTTGCGCTACGGCGCGCCGTAAATATTCGTCCAGACGACAGTCCTCGGTTCCTGCTATGTGGATGCCGCAGGTGGTTGACGGAATTAACACCTTTACCGCCTCTGAACCCGATACCGCTGCCGCCATCGCCGGAGATACCTCTCCTAAAATTCCATTTGCCAATATCATCCCAATGGGCCCTAAAATCAAATCCGCCCGCGCCGCCTGACAGATTACCGCATTCTCTCCCGTCGCACCCTGCGACGCCCCCGCCTTCAGCATCGCGCTCGTCGCCAGAACGTTCGTCCCAACGCACAGCAATTCACAGCCCTCCGGCAGTCTTGGGCGCAATAGCCGTACCAACTGTGCGCCAATTCCTCCGCCCTGACCGTCCAACACCAGAACACGCCGCTTTCCACCACTTGCGCCGCCCATGAAAATTCCCTTCCTTTTCGTTACAGTTGATTTTTTGCCATATTTCGGTTATTATAGCATAGGTACCTTAAACGCGCAATAGAAAGGACTTTGAAACACTATGCAAAAACGATTTCTCTCTCTCCTGCTGGCCGGATTCCTGCTTCTGTCTGGCTGCGCCCAGCCTGCGGAAGACCCTGCCGAAGACCTTCCCCCTGAACCGCCCGTCTCCCAGGAGGCCCCCCCCGCGCAAGCTCCTCAAACCTTCACCGACGACCTGGGCCGCGAGATCTCCCTCGACCCGCCCAAACGCGTCGCCGCCATGATCGGCAGCTTCGCCGATATCTGGTGCCTCGCGGGCGGTAAGGACGTGCTGACCGCCGCCGCCCATGACTCCTGGACCTCCTTCGACCTGAACCTCGGCGAAGACGTCATTGACATTGGCGCGGTCAAAGACCCCAGCCTGGAAACCCTGCTTGCTTCCGAGCCGGACCTCATTCTCGCAAGCTGCAACACCGCCGCCGACCGGGACCTCCTGGATACCTTCGAGCAAGCCGGACTCCGCGCCGCCTATTTCGACGTCGAAAACTTTGACGATTACCTCCGGATGCTCAAAATCTGTACCCAGCTCACCAACTGCCCCGAAAATTACGAAACGTACGGCGCCGCCGTCAAGGAACAGGTCGACGCCGCCATCGCACGTCAGGACGGCTCCGCCCCGAAAGTGCTCTATGTCCGGGCCAGCGGGTCCAGCTGCAAGGTCAAGGGCAGTTCCGGCAACGTCCTGGGCGAAATGCTCGCCGACCTCGGCTGCGTCAACATTGCCGACTCGGACCAGAGCCTCCTGGAAAACCTGAGCCTGGAAGCCATCATTGCCGCAGACCCTGATTATATTTTCGTTGTTTTGCAGGGCGTCGGGCAGACCGTGGAGCAAGCCCAGGCCATTCTCGACGAAAACCTTCTGTCCAACCCCGCCTGGGAGAGCCTCCGCGCTGTACAGGAGGACCATTTCTACATCCTGGAACACGCCCTCTACAACCTGAAGCCAAACGCCCGCTGGGGAACTTCCTATGAATCGCTTGCCGACATTCTCTATCCGCAGTAAGGGCTGTTTGCTGGCGGGCCTCGCCTTGCTTACGCTCCTCGCCGCCATTTTAAGCATCTGCTTGGGCGCGGTATTCGTGCCGCCGGAGAAAATCCCCGCCATCCTCTCCGGGCAGCTCTCCGGCACGCCCGAAGCCCAGATCATCCGCTTCGCCCGTCTGCCGCGAACCTGCGGATGCTTACTGGCCGGTATGGCCCTGGCAGTCTCCGGAGCGGTGATTCAGGGGGTTTTGAACAACCCCCTGGCCGCGCCGAATATTATTGGTGTGAACTCCGGCGCGGGTTTGGCCGTCGCCCTTGGCAGCGCCTTTTTTCCGGCCCTCTCCGGACCTTTTGCCGCCTTTTTCGGCGCGCTGGCGGGCGTTCTGCTGGTGCTGTTCATTGCCGAAAAAACCGGCGCGGCCCGGATTACGCTGGTTTTGGCCGGCGTCGCCGTTTCCAGTATGTTCGGCGCGGGCATTGACGCCGTTCTCACCTTCGTCCCTGACGCCCTCAACGGCTACACCGATTTCCGTATCGGCGGCCTGGAAAATCTTACCATGAATCGGATTCTTCCCGCGTTCTGGGTCATCCTCATCGCAATGGTTCTGGTTCTCCTTCTCTCCGGCGAGCTGGACATTTTGCTCCTGGGCGCGGAAACCGCCCAAAGCCTGGGACTCCCAGCAAAACCGCTGCGGATTCTGCTGCTCGCATTGGCGGCGGCGCTGGCCGGGGCCTCCGTGAGCTTTTGCGGTCTTTTAGGCTTCGTCGGCCTGATCGTCCCGCACATCATGCGCCGTCTGGCCGGAGAGGAGAGCTTTTGTCTTCTGGTCTCCTGCGCCTTGGGCGGCGCGGCCCTGCTGACCTTCTGCGACCTCCTGGCCCGTACGCTGTTCGCACCCTACGAGCTGCCTGTCGGCATCGTTCTCTCTCTGGGCGGCGGACCGTTCTTCATCTGGCTGCTGCTGCGGCAGAGGGGAGGCCGCACCCATGATTGAGCTGCAAAAGCTCTGCGCCGGATACCCCGAACGGACGGTTCTGGAAGACATCACCCTTTCCTTCACTCCCGGACGCGTCCTGACACTGCTGGGCCCCAATGGTAGCGGAAAAAGCACGCTCCTGCGTACTGTTCTGGGGCTTCAGCCGAAAACCGGCGGCGAAATCCTCCTGGACGGCAAACCGCTGGAATCCCTTTCCGCCCGGCAGGTCGCGCAGAAAACGGCTTATCTGGCCCAATCCCGGTCCGTGCCGAACATCACGGCTCATCGAATGGTCCTGCACGGCCGGTTTCCCTATCTCTCGTTTCCCCGCCGTTACCGTCCGGAGGACTACGAAGCGGCCCGTCAGGCTCTGGCGTGGGCCGACGCGGAGGACATCGCAGAGCGTCCCATGCAGGAGCTGAGCGGCGGCCAGCGGCAGAAAATTTATCTTGCCATGGCCCTCGCGCAAGACACGGAAACAATTCTCATGGACGAACCCACCACTTACCTGGACATCCTCCACCAGCTCGACGTAATGGACGTGGCGCGGCGTCTGGCGGCGCAGGGAAAGGCCGTTGTTCTTGTGCTGCACGACCTCTGTCTCGCCATGCGGGCGGCGGACGACCTTGCAGTTTTGTCCAGGGGGCGTCTGGCGGCCTTGGGCACGCCGGAAACCATCTATGCTTCCGGCATTTTGGACGAAGTATTCTCCATTCGTCTTGGCCGGGTGGAGACGGAAACCGGTTTTCATTACTACTGTGAAAAACGATCAAACGGAGGCGGCATATGGCCTATTTCCCCTTCTTCGTAGATCTGGACGGCGCGGACGGCCTGATTATTGGCGGCGGAACGGTAGCGGTTCGGAAAGTCGAAAAACTGCTTCCCTACGGTCCCCGTCTGACCGTAGCCGCACCGGAGCTCGCGCCGGAACTGGATACTATTCCCGGTCTGACGCTGCTGCGGCAGCCCTTTTCGCCGGAGCTGCTGGACGGACGCTTCTTCGTCATTGCCGCCACGAACAGCCGTGCGTTAAACCGTGAAATTGCCGGGCTGTGTCAAACGCGGAACATCCCCGTAAACGCTGTTGACGACAAAGATGCCTGCACCTTTCTCTTTCCCGCGCTGGTAAAGCGGGACGGCCTTTCCATCGGCGTCTCCACCAGCGGAGCGAGTCCCAGCGCGGCGGTTTATGTGAAGCACCAAATTGCGTCCCTTCTGCCGGAACGCCTGGGCGAAATCCTCACATGGTTAGATGAACAGCGGGAAACGGTCAAGGCGTCCCTGCCGGACGGCGCGGCGCGGCAGGCGTGTTTTTCCCGGCTCTTTACGGCGTGCATGGCGACCGGGCGGCCGCTGACAGAACCGGAATTCCGGTCCGTGCTGACGGAAACCGGAAAACCGGGACAAGTGTATCTGGTAGGCGCGGGCTGCGGCGGGGCAGATTGGATCACTATACGCGGTCTGCGGCTTCTGCGCCGCTGCGACGCTGTGGTTTACGACGACCTGATCGCACCGGAGCTTCTGGAGGAGGTTCCGGAACGCGCGGAAAAAATCTACATGGGTAAACGCCGCGGACGGCACTCCGCCCCTCAGACGGAAATCTGTGAAACGCTCATCGCCCTGGCCCGGGCGGGCAAAACGGTGGTACGTCTCAAGGGCGGCGACCCGTACGTGTTTGGCCGGGGCGGAGAGGAAGCCCTTGCCCTGCAGGCGGCGGGCGTCGCCTGGGAGGAAGTGCCGGGGATTCCGTCAGCCGTCGCGATTCCGGCCCAGGCAGGCATCCCGGTTACGCACCGGGGAGCAAGTCAAAGCCTGCACATTATCACAGCTCATACCGCCGACACCCCTGACGGTCTTCCGGCGTACTTCGACCAACTGGCGCAGATTCCGGGTACACTGGTGTTTCTTATGGGTCTGAACCAGCTCCCGCACATCGCAAATCGTCTTCTGCAAGCGGGTATGGACGCCGGTACGCCGGCGGCAGTGATTTCCGGCGGCAACGCGCCGCATCCGTGCGCCGTGCGGGGAACGCTGTCCGACATTGCGGAAAAGGCGCGGAGCGTACAGGCCCCGGCGGTGATTGTAGTTGGCGCGGTGGCGGGTCTCGACCTGACGGCGGAACACTGAATAAAAAATATCCCGGCAGGGGTTTCCTGTCGGGACATTTTTGTTTTGGATGGGGTTTTATTCACCCTCCGCCGCAGGAAACCACTCCTGCACTTCCGCAGGAAAGCCCCAGGCGTCGGCATCGGCCGCGCCAACTTCCTGTATGAGAAACGATTCCAGATCGTTCGGCGTTTTTGTGCGCACAGGGGTAAGGGTGTTGGAGCCGGAAGGGGAATGCCAGGCGGCATAAACGGTTTTCTCTTCGGTTCCGCCCACGAAAACGCCCGTAACGGCAATTTCCAGCTCCGGCCTTGCCTGTGACACCGCCAGCAGATATTGTAAATCTTCCGTCATGTCGAAGTCCAGCACAACGGTCTCGACGGTTTCGCCCGGCGCGCCGTCAAAATCTTCAAGCAGCGCTTCCAGGCGTACCGCCAGGAACTCCCAGTTGTCGGCATCGTCTTCCGGATCGTTTTCCGCGGCTTCCGCGCCGTCTCGGAACACTTGCGGCAGCATTCGTAAGGCGTTCAGCGGGCCGTGGATGGCGCAGTTCAACTCGCCGTCCATCGGGTCTTGACGCAGATATGCAATGATCTCTTTCGGGTCCATTGGAAAAATCCTCCTTTGGCGTTTCCTCCAAAATATCACGATTTTACATGGTTTGCAAGTCCGTCAGACGTTTTTTCAGGATTCTTCCAGGGCGAACAGGGCCGCGCCCAACGCGCCGCAGAGGTCGGGGTTCTCGGTAATAAACAAGCCGCTGCCTAAACGGGCTTCCAGCTCCCGGACGACTCCCAGATTCCGCGCCACGCCGCCGGTCATCATAAACGGCGCGATGCCCTTGGCCCGGCTCACCATGGAGGCCGTTTTCGCCGCAATCGACTTGTTCAGGCCATGCACGATATCGTTGTCACTGTGGTTGTCGGCAATGAGGGAAATGACTTCCGATTCCGCAAACACCGTACACATACTGGAAATTGTGAGGTCCTTCTTCCAGGTCAAGCCCTTCTGACTCATGTCGGAAAGGTCCAGTTCCAGCGTCCGGGCCATCATCTCCAAAAAGCGGCCCGTTCCGGCGGCACACTTGTCATTCATAATGAAATTCGTCACCGCGCCGGTTTCGTCCAGACAAATGACCTTGCTGTCCTGTCCGCCAATGTCCACAATCGTCCGAATGTCCGGGTTCAGGAAGTGCGCGCCGCGGGCATGACACGTAATTTCGGTTTTCGTACCGGTGGCAAAGGGGATATTGCCCCGTCCATAGCCCGTCGCCAGGATGGACGTCAGGTCCTCCGGACGAAGGTTCAGCTTGCCGCAGATTTCTTCCAGGGCGGCCCTTGCGCCGTTCTGGGCCTTGGCTCCGGTACGCACAATCGCCGACGCCAGGATTTCCTTTTTGTCATTGATGACCACCATATTCGTGGTGGTAGACCCGCTGTCAATTCCGGCGTAAAGAGCGCCGGCCTTTTTTACCGTCTCCTTCATCGCGTTCCTTTCCGCCGGACCGGGCAGGGCAAAGCTCTCGGCAAAGGCTTCCAGGCGTGTGGAGAGCTGTCCGGAGGGCATGGGCATATAGTCCGACTCAATTTTCAAAATCGGCAAAGAGGTCTGGTCTTTCAGGGCAGCGTAATCGAAGCCGTAGAAATCGCAGAATTTCACCGTATTATAAATAATACCCTTCAAATACGGGTGCTCCGTCAGCGACCGCCGGGCTGTGACGCCTGCCATGCGCATACAGGGCATCATGCGCAGCAGCGCGGCGGCATACCACTCCATAAGAGCGTCGAAGGACATGGAGTCGGCTTCTTTGGGCGGGGCTTCCAGGTTTCGGTTTCCGCTGCATGTCAGGTTGACCACCGGCAGCGCCATGGATTTTTGAATCACATCCAGCAGCGGCGGGCTGGCCCGCGCGCCCAGTACCGCCAGAAAGGGGCCGTCCGGCAGGGGGCGGGCGTTTTCCCGGCAGGCCCGGAGGAACGTTTCCCGCGAAAATTCTGTACCATAGACCTTGCGGCATTTTTCCGCAAGGTGTAAAAGCTCCGCCTGAAACCGCTGCACAGCGCAGCCGTTGTCCTCGTGAGGCAGGTCCATCAGGTGTAAGAAATCCTGTCCGCCGGTGAATTCCAGCACGTCGTAAGACCGGCGGAGGGAGTCACAGCAGTCCATCAGGATCAGCTCTTTTAAGCGGGTTCCCTCCTGAATCAGCGCCTTTGCATGACAGCAGAGATTGGCATGCGTCAGACTCTCGGCAACTTCAAAATCCGGTTCCTCCTGGTCCAGCAGCTCCGGCTGGCCGCCGCAGGCCGCCAGAAGCTCCACCGGCGTGTATTTACAGCTGTAACCAATCATGCGTTTTGTCCCTCCAGCTGTTCCAGAAACGCGTTGACACGCGTGACCATCTGGCCGTCGGCCACGTTGCGGGCGTCACAGCCGTCGCCGTCGAGGACCAGGGTCGGCAGACCCTCGGATTCCATCCGCTGCTTGGCAATCTGTGACATCCCCATGGTTTGTTTGCAGCCCCAGTGACAGAACAGAATCACGCCGTCCGCATGAAGCGCCTTCGCCGCCTCGACAGCGGTGTTCACCCGCCGCAGGGATGAGCCGTTGCTGATGCTCCCCACAACCCGGCGGGCCATGCTTTCATAAGGCCGCTCCGGGTCTAGGTCTCCCAGGTAGTCCAGGGGCAGGTCGGAGCCAACCAGCTCACAGGTTCCGCTGGTTTCCAGAATGGCTTTCATGGAGTCCTGCCAGTTGGGCAGGATGTGGAACCAGAACAGACGGCGTTTTCCATTCCGTTTCGGGGCGTGTTCCGCCGCCTGAAGCAGTTCCTGCATATACTGTTCGCTCTCCGGACGTCCCAGCATGACATGGGTTGCGATCATGGAAAAGAGTTCGCCGGACATGGTGGAGATCATCGAAATATCCCCGCGGCGTTTCAGGTATTGACGGTAAAGCGCAATGGAACGCTTGGAGCTGGCTACCCGTTCTTTGAGCGCGGTTTCGTTCAGCTTCCGGCCGCACAGGTCTTCCAGCTGCGCTGTCATGCGCCGTAGCTGGTCAGCGACGTAATTCACGGCGTCCTCGCTCTCCCGGTCGGGGATGTCAATGACGGCGTGCGGGGCCTCGTAAAACTCCGCCAGGCGGCGGAACGACAATTGATTTGCGTCACAGGCGAGGGTCGTGTTGGAGACCATCAGGGGCCGGGGCAGCACGCCGCTCTCGGCAAGGCCCAGCATGGTTTTATGATAAGAACAAAGGCTCTCCGGCACGTTGTTTGCCTCGGCCTTTTCCGCAAACACCCGCTGACAGGCCGTACAGGCCACGTAAGCCGACATTCCCTCCGGGAACATGGGTTGAATTCCCAGGGCGTGAAGCATCTCGCAGGGGAAAAAAATATTGACCATCACCGTCTCCCGGGGATGGACCAGGGAATCCACCATCGTCCCGGCGACCGCGCCGTTCAGACGTTCCCAAGCGCCTTGGATATCCCGGTGAAGGGTATGCTTTCCGGAGAAGCGCACCCAGGAATAGGCCGCCGCCAGGAGCTTCCGTGCGGCTTCCGGCGATTTTTCCGTCTGGGCTTCCACCAGTTTTCCAAGGGCCTCGATATACGCTTTCATAATGCAGTTCGATCTCCTTTTTCCTTGTAGCGCAGGAGCAAACGCGGGTGCAGCAAACCCCGGCGTACGGCTCCGGTTTTCTACCCGGATATGATTTCATAATTTGGCCGGAATGTCAAGAGCCGGAACGGTATTTTTTACAGTTTGACGAAAAAAAACGATGGTAATTCGCTGGGAAATGTGGTAGAATGACTGGAAGAATTTTGGGAGGTAATGCAAATGAAAATCGGTTTCGGCTGCGACCATGCGGCGGTGGAATTGAAAACAATCCTGATGGACCACCTGAAAGAGCGGGGCTTTGAGTGCGTTGACTATGGCGCGGGTCCTGGTGAGAAAGTGGATTATCCGGTCAAGGGTCTGGCGGTGGCGGAGGCCATTGCCCGCGGTGAGGTTGATAAGGGCGTTCTGCTCTGCGGCACCGGCGTAGGCATTTCACTTTCCGCGAATAAGGTTCCCGGCATCCGCGCAGCGGTTTGCAGCGAGCCTTACACGGCAAAGCTCACGGTGGAACATAATAATGCCAATATCATCGCCATGGGGGCGCGGGTCGTTGGAAGCGAACTGGCCATTATGATCGTCGACGCCTTCTTCGACGCCGAATTCCAGGGCGGACGCCATGCGAACCGGATTGCTATGATTTCCGACATTGAAAAGAAGTACAGCCGCGAGGCGTAAGCAGAAAAACGCTCAACCAGCAGAAAAGTTTCCGGCAGGAATCCAATGATTTCCTGCCGGAACTTTCTTTTTGCGGTAAGCGCTTTACTCGTATGCAAGAACCCTTCTTTTTTGCGTAAGGAGCGCTTTTGTTCCAATCATCTTTCGGGAGGCGTTCCAGTACAGCAGCGCAACCAGCGCGGTGGAAAGCAGGTCCGTCACAGGCTGCGCCCAGGCCAGCCCCGTGACGTCCAGCAGCGCTTGGAGAAGATACACGGCGGGAATATAAATGATCCCCTGACGGCTCAGGTTGACCGTCAGAGCCTGCGCCGCCGCTCCCATCGCCTGCAAGGCGTTTGTCAGGACGTAGAACAGGCCAAACAGGAAACTGGTTGTCAGCAGAATGTTGGTAAACGCGAGCGCGTACTCAAAAGAAGCCGGTTCCGTCAGAAATACACGGATTATGGAATCTCGGAGCAGATAACACAGCCCGGTCATCACTGCGCTGAGGCCCAGAGAAAAGAGAATCGAAAACCGCATGATCTTCCTGAACCGCTCCCACAGCTTCGCCCCTACGCAATAGCCCAGCAGCGGCTGTACGCCCTGCCCGAAACCAATACAGACCATTCCCGTAATCATTGTGACTTTCATCGCAACTCCCATCCCCGCAAGAGCCATATCGCCATATCGGGCCATTCGCGCGTTAACGAAAATCTGGGATACGCTCATCAGCAGAGAGCCTAACGAAGCTGGAATGCCAATCTCCAGAACGTTGACCGCAATCCTCTCCTTTGGCGTAAAGTCTTTGATGTGGATGCTAAGCATGGACTGGCCTTTCAGAAAATAGCGGAGATAGTAGCCTGCGCCTGCCAGATTTCCAATTACCGTCGCAATCGCCGCTCCGGCAATCCCCCACCGGAAACCAAGAATCATTACAGGGTCCAGAACTACATTAAGAAGGTTTCCCAAAATCTGACCAATCATGGCTTTGTTGGCCTGTCCCTCCGCCCGCAGAACGTTGGAATAGCAAGTGGAGAGCAAGACGAACGGTCCCCCCAAAGCAACGATGGTCAAATAGGTCTTTGCCGGTTCCATGGTTTCCACACTGGCGCCGATCAGCGTCAAAATCTGGTCCATGAACGCAAGGAACCCGATGGACATGGCAATTCCTGCCGCCACACAACCCCACATACAGAAGGAACATACCTTCTTCGCATATTCAATCCGTTCCTCACCGAAGGCGCGGGAGATTACCGACGTGCCGCCAATGCCGAAAATGTTGCCTACCGCCATGAAAATCAGAAATACCGGCGTCGCCAGCGATACGGCCGCTACCAGGATGTCGTCATGAGTCTGGGCGATGAAAAAGGTGTCGGCCAGATTGTAGATCAAAACCATCAGCATCGCCGCCATGGCAGGAATTGCGTTTTTCAGTACCGCCCGGGACACAGGGGCATTTTCAAACACCGTAATGGAATCATTTTTCATAATATAGTCTCCTTTTCTTAGTTTGAATAGCATGCGATTGATATTTATAAAAGCAATCGCCCGAAACGGGGCGATAACTTTACGAAAGGGAGCGGCAAACTTTTTGCAGCAGTACATAGAAAATATCGCGTTCCGCGTCTGTCAAGGCCGACAGGAGCTTCTGTTCCGCCTGTGACATATCTTTTTTCGCATCCGCCACATGCATACGGCCCGCCGGCGTAATTTGAACCAGCTTGACGCGGCGATCTTCGGCGTCGCCGAGGGTTTTGACAAAACCTTTCTGCTCCAAGCGGCTGACAATGCCCGCCGCCGTGGACTGGGCCACATGAAGGCATTGTTCCAACTCTTTCAGCGACCGTTGTTTCTCCGGCGTCTCCTCAAGCTCCAGCAGGGCGACCATCTGGGATATAGTCATATCCTGCGAACGCATTGCATTGTTGGCATTCTTACGCATTACGTCGCTAATCTGCTTAATCAGCTTTCCCCACGATTCCTGCCGTGCCATAGCCCACACGCCTCCCCGTCTAAAAATGATAGCATACTTTCATTTATTTGTCAACAGTCAATTTCAAGCATAGGCCCCCGCATCCCCCGTTAACCTTCTCGCCCCCGAGTCCAGCGAAGCGAGTCGGGGGCGAAAGCGAAGAAATTCCCCGTCCGGCGCAGTTTTCCGCCCTACGGGCGGGAAACGGAGCGGTAAGGGGAATTTCTGAGCTTGGTCGGAGTGCAGGGACTCGAACCCTGGGCCTCCTGCTCCCAAAGCAGGCGCGCTACCAACTGCGCAACACCCCGCGATTTTCACGAAACCAAATTCTTCCAAAGGAGGTACACAAGAAAAAGTCCCCAAAACCCAAGCGGTTCCGGAGATTTTCTGGAGCTGCTGGGCGGATTTGAACCGCCGACCTCATCCTTACCAAGGATGCGCTCTACCGACTGAGCTACAGCAG
>CANDBG010000006.1 GCA_947382875.1 uncultured Oscillibacter sp.
TGACTTTTTTCGCCCGGCGCTCCACATGAACAATGTTCAGTTCCTGGCTCAGCTCGCAGGCTTTCTCAAACGGAACCCGGCTGTCTCCGATATAGAGCCCGTTGAGACGGGTTTCCTCATTCTCCCGGGTGGTGACGGTTTGCAGGAATACCACGGGAATTTTGCCGTCAATGCAATGCTGCTGGGCGTAATCGTAGAGCTGACGCGCCGGGCAGTCCCGAACGCCCAGGGCCTGCTCCATGCCGCAGATGGCAGAGCACATATGGCTCTTGTTAATCATGCTCCGTCCGCCCAGGCCGACAAACAGATTCTTGGAATAGTTCGCCATGCCCACGACCTCATGGGGAACCACTTGGCCTACGGACAAAATCAGGTCAAAGCCGCCGTCCACCAGAAGGTGGTTGACCTCCACTTCGATTTCGGTGTCATACAGCCCCTTGCTGATCTCCCGGACGAAATCCGCGGGAATCTGGCCGACGACCGTCGTGTCAGACTGCCAACGGTGAACCAGGATGTCCTCCTCGGGCACCACGTCCCGGAAGAATTTCTCCTTTTCCTCCGCACTCATAGGCATATGGGTCCCCAGGGCCGGCATGACCTTGACCTCCGCGCCCAGGGCTTTCAGACGGGGGTAGAGGATTTGCGTCAGTTCTCCGGCGAAGCTGTAACAGCGGGTGAAATCCGGCGGTACGATCAGGACCTTTTTCAGCCCGGAATACTGCGACAGCAGCTCGTCGCACATGGCAGCAGCCTTTTCCAGCGAAATACCGGCCCGGTCGGTGCAGTAAAGTTCTTTCATACGCGCACTCCTTGTTTGGCAATCAGCCTTCCGCGATCTTTACGATGACCTTCATATAATCGCCAGGGTTCTTCTCGTTGTCGATGATGGTGGCGGGAGCCTCGTCCATCGGGATGATCTTGGTCACGGTGTCCATCAGCTTCACCTTGCCGCTGTGGAGCAGTTCCAGGGCTTCCTCAAACTCGCCGGCGCTGGTGCGTGCGCCGCGGATGTCAATTTCCTTCCGGGTGATGAGGTCGGTGGGCAGGCTCGTTTCCTTCTTGGGCCAGCCGGTGAAGGTGATGCGGCCCGCGTGGCAGACCAGATCGAGGCTCTGACGAATCATGACGTTTGCGCCGCTGCACTCCATGACCAGCTGAGCGCCCTCGCCGGTGATCTCCATGACCTTGGCGACAACATCTTCCTCTTTGCCGTTCACAGTGTATTCAATGCCCATCTTCTTGGCGAAGTCCAGACGCTCCTGCACCAGGTCGATGATGATGGCGTGTGCGCCGTAGGCTTCGGCGACCATGCCGGCGTAGAGACCAATCGGGCCGGCGCCGATGATGGCGCAGTACTCTCCGCTCTTGAGTCCGCCGCGGTGTACGCCGTGGAGGGCGATGGTGAGGGGTTCCGCCAGCGCGCCCATTTCATAGCTCATGCCGTCGGGGAGCTTATTGAGCAGGTTCGCGGGATGGCAGAAATATTCGCACATACCGCCGTCCACGTGGACGCCAAGCACATGAAGGCTGGTGCAGCAGTTTGTGCGGCCGATGGAGCAGGCATAGCAATGATCGCAGTAGATATAGGGGTCTACGCAAACGCGGTCGCCTTTTTTGAGTCCCTTGGGGTTGAGGGCGGGGTCGTCGGGAATGCTGACGATTTCACCGCTTAACTCATGACCGATGACGCGGGGATAGCTGACGAGTCCATTGGTGCCGCGAAACGCGCCGATATCGCTGCCGCAGACGGCGGCGCAGCAAATTTTAATCAGGGCTTCGCCCTCCTTGGGTTCGGGCATGGGCTGTTCGACGCAGGCAACGTTCCAGGGCTCGGCAAATTTGATCGCTTTCATAATTCAGGACTCCTTTTCAAAAATGATTCAGTGTGGGTACGGCGTTTAGTCATCGCACGTCCTATGTCTTTGATTATACCGCATTTTTCCAGAAAAGCTATACATACTTCCTACAAAGATTCCTGAAAAAACTGTGCAGGTTTCCAAGACACGCTTGTTTTTCCTTGGCGGACGGTGTATAATGCTGGTAAACTCAGGGGAAAGGGTATTTTTATGGAGTACGAAATTCTGGAAAAATCTGCGGAAATTCCCGTGTACGACCCAACGGCTCTTGCCGTGCAGTATATAGACGCCGGGTTCCTGAACGATGCAGAGGAAGTTACCGAAAAAGAGGTTACAGCGGTTTTGGAGCGCATCGGAAAACCGATGCAGGCGTATTTGTTCCTGGACCCGGATGGGGAGGCGAGCTTCCTGGAAATCCTTTCCGACGGCAAATGGCTTGCGCTGGGCTGCTCTTACGATTTCGGGCAGAAAAATTATTATTCCTACAACCTGGATTACGCGGATTCCGGGGAATACACGCCGCTGAAAAGCGGGGGACAGTCTCCAGTGGAAAAGCGGCTGGCCCTGACGGACTTCGCCGCGGGTCGAAAGGCCGTGGAATATTTTATCCGCACCGGGAAACCTTATCCCGGTATTTACTGGGCAAAACAACCTTGAACGCAGTGGGTTTCCTACATTTTGAAGAAAAAAGCAGGCGTACCGGCCCAACCGGCTGGACGCCTGCTTTTTTAATCTCTTTCACGCTTTTGCCGGAAACGCGTCAAAAAGCGTCCGACAGGGCAAACGAAAGACTGCCCGTTACGTTTTTTAAAGCGCCATTCGTGGCACGGAGATACATCGTATACGTTCCAGGTTTGGCCGGAGGCCCTACGGTGAAATCGGCTGTGCATTGCAGCGGTTCGCTCCCCTGGCGCAGGTTCTCTACCGACCAGTAAACCGGTCTTTCTTCGTCCTTCCGGAAGAAAATCTGCATTCCGTCTCCGGTTTTTGCGGCAAGCTCATACCAGATTCGGTCCCCTTCGGACAGCGGATATTCTCCCAGACATACCGTCTCTCCAGCGGGCAGGGTCTTTACGTTCAAGGGAATCGTTACTTCCATGCTGGCGTTTCCCAGCGGATTTTCTTCTTCGTCAAGTAAATCTTCGATATCCTCTTCACCGAATAATTCTTCGGCCTCCGCCTGGGTCAAATAGGCGACGCCGGTGATTTGGTTCTGCGCGTTGCGGATTACTCGAATGTTGATTACGCCCTTTTGATTGATGTCCAGCGTGTAGAAGGATTGATCGGGCTGACGGACGTCCAGGAAAATACGGACCAGCTTCCCTTGGTAGTAATAGTTTTTCCCGTCGATGGTTACGCCGGCGGCTTGATACTCCGCTTTTTGCGCTTCGTACCACTCCTTTTCTTCTTTATCTTTCAACTCGTCAAATTCGCCGTCCCAGTCCAGGGCGTTGAACAGTACCGACTGGAATGCAAAATTCCAGTCGTCCAGAGCGCGGTCTAACCACGTTTCCAGAACTTCGTCGCTCATGTGGTTTGTCAAAGTGGAAAAAAACGCGATGTTGCCGTCTTGGTAGATGGTTTCCGCCAAGTGCTGGATTTGGGGGCAGTCGTCGTCCAGAAGGTTGAGGACGGCCCCCATATAGGCGATTTCGCCGTCGGCAAAAATTCGGTCTAACCATTCGTTTTGGGTCTTTTCGTCCAGATAGCTGAACGTCATTTGAAACAGCGGTAAGCTGCCAGAGGCGTAGTACCGTTCCGCCAGGCAGGCATAACGTTTGCTGTTTGTATTTGTTTTCCCCGGCGTCGAGGCTTTTGGGGGTTCCGCCACAGGCTTGCCGCTGGACGGATTGGCGGCGGCCACGGGATAAACGCCCGCGAAAACGGCTCCGGTCAGCACGCACAGCGTCAGCGCCGCCGTCAGAAGACGGACTGCCGTTGACTTTTTCTGGAATTTCATAATTGCATCAATCCTTTCTTTTAACAATTGTTTATTTCCGCTTAACGTAGCGGTTCCAAGCGTTTCCTTGTACTTCCCGATGGCGGCCATGGCGTTCAGCAACGTTTTCCCGTAATCCTGAGCATGATCACCGCCTGTTTTTGCAAGAACCGCCTCGTCACAGGAAAACTCACACGCTTTTGTAATCTCCCGGCCCATAAGGTGTACAAGAGGGTTAAACCAATGCAGGCAGACCGTAACCTGTACAAGCCATTTGTAAGCCATATCCCATCGTTTGCAGTGCGTCAGCTCGTGCAGGACGATATATCGAAAATCGTTTGCGGCAACGTCTTCGCTAGGCAGTACGATGCACGGATGAAAAATGCCAAGCAGCAGCGGTGAGGAAATCAAGGGGTTGACCGATAATTCCACCGGCCTTTTGACGCCCGTCTGTTCTGCGGCAATGGAGAGCTGATTCAAATGGTCCAGGTCCGAAACCGGGGTCATTCCCGCGCGGACGTACCGCAGAAACCCTTGATAGATCGTTATTTTTCGGATCAGCAGTCCGGCTGCCACAGCCAGCCAGATCAGCCAGATGCGATTAAATAACGCCGTCCCGGCGTCCTGCGGCAAACCGACGGATTCCCCGTGTTCTCCCGCGCTGGCCGCTGGCGTCTGGACGCCGGTCCATTCGTCCGTCGGCAATTGCGCCGGCTGGAACGACGCCTCCTGGCTTACGGCCTGGTCTATGACCTGACGGATTCCCCCCAGCAAACCGGGTTCCGGCCCGAACGGAATCAACAGACGCAGTACAACCGCCAGCCAAATGTAATACTGCCATTGCCGGCTGACGCGGTTTTTCCAAAAAAACCTGCCGGTCAGCAGAATCAGAATCAGCAGTGCGCCGGAAAGAGACATAGGCAGAAACACATTCCAAAGCGCGCTCATGACAAACCCCTTCCATTTTCCAACAGCCTTTTCAGGTCCTCATATTCCTCATCTGTCAGAAGATCGCCTGCAATCAGATTCGAAACGAGTCCTTTGGCGTTTCCCTCATAGATTTTATCCAGAAAATGCCTTGTCTGGGCCGTCTGGTACTCCGCTTCCGAAACGAGAGCCGTATATTCGTTGCGGCGCCCAACCTTTTTGGCGCGTAAGAAGCCCTTGTTCATCAGACGTGACAAAAGCACAATCAATGTGTTTTTCTGGCAGGGTCTCCCTCTGGCCGCCAGGCCGTCCAGGATGTACGGAAACAAGGTCACCTTCTCCGGATTGGCCCATATAATTTTCATGATTTCAAGCTCGGCGTCGGAAATTTGCTGTGTCACAGGAATTCCTCCCTCATGTATAACAGATTGTCGACTATTAAAATATAACACGCTGTTATCTTTTTGTCAAGCCCATTTTTCCTGCACGGAAGAAGCCATCCAAAAACCGCAGAAAAACAGAGTCTGACGGTTTCCCGTCAGACCCTGACACTCCTCGCTTATCCGGCCTCATACGGCGCAAATGTGAACCATTCCAGACCAGCAGTCTCAATGAAATTCGATTCCTCCGACCCTTTCACATTGTATGTAATCCGAAAAACCGCCTCTATCGGGTCGTACTCCGACATATACGAATTCACGCCCCAATTGTCATGGTCCGGAATCTCCGGCAGAGCCAGCACGCCTTTTTCAATGCCCTCATTCGTCCGGCGGAAAACCGTCGCCATCCGGTGTCCATCGCCGCCATAGGTGTTGTTGGCCGCAAGCTCCGTCTGACCATCCGCGTCCAAATCGACCGCCGTATCCTCCACCTCAAACCCGAAGCTGTCCGCAATCGGCTCCAGTTGGTCCCCTTCAATCGCGTAATACACATTCGTCCCGAAGGAACCGCCTGCGGCGGCCGTGCGCAACGCAAAGCCGTCATACCCCAGCGTATCCGTAAACGCCCACGCCGTCACGTCCCAAGGCTCATGGTAATCCTCCTCTTTTTGCAGCGTCTTCAGAAGCGTTTCCTCTCCGTCCTTCTGCAAAAACAGCGACATATGATCGGTCCCGCCGCTCCGCAGCGCCACATTGCCCTGTTCCGTTTCCACCGTCCAGTAGACCCCGCTCTCCGGAAGGGGTTCCGTTTTCGACACAGGTGCGGCTTTGCACGCCGTCACCAGCAAAATCAGCAGTATTCCCATTAACAACCTGATTCCCTTTTTCATCCCGGCACCTCCCTGAAACTTCCCCTTCATTTTAGCACCGGGCGTCCAAAAAAGAACGTGAAAAAGGCCGTGAACAAAATCGTTCACAGCCTTCTCACAACATATTCCACAGCCAATCGTTTCCCCTTGCCGTCCTGCGGGCAGGGCGTAAAGGAGAGTCGCCGATTAAGCGTAGGTGTCAATAAAGTCGCCCATCGGCTGGACGCTGGAAAGCATTTCCAGCATTTCCTCCGCAGCCATCTCCTGGGTGTCCATGACCTTCTTGGTCATAGCCATCGCGTAATTGACCGAAAACTGCGCGGCGTTCATGCTCATCGACGCCTGTGCAATTGCATCCATCATCGCGGCATCCTCCTTTCACCTGTGATCCGGGTCTGCGGGCGGTAAACTGCCCAGCAGTCCCAGCAGCTCCGCCGGGTCCGCCCCGGCGGAAGAATCCCGGTTAACCTCCGTCGCGTCCAGCAGCTCGCTCCGCAGAATCGGCACCTCCTGGGGCGCCGAAATCGCAAGCCGGACCCGGCCGCTCTCCACGGAAATGACGGAAATGGAGATATCCTCCCCAATCACGACAGATTCACCGGGCTTACGCTGCAAAATCAGCAAGACGCGGCCTCCTCCCTGTGGCCGAACTCCTCCAATGGGTGGCGCATATCATAGACCTCCATAATCACCTGCCGCGCCTCCCGGGTTTGGGGATGAATGACAATGGGACACCGCAGGTTGACCGTACTGGCGGAGACGGGGTTTTTCACGGCGCACAGGACATAAAAGCCCAGCTCGCCCACTTCCTCCACGCCGAACTGCTGCAGCTCGGCCTTTCGGAGAACCGGAGTGTAATCCGGCAGAAGGGAAAACGGGTCCATGACCACAAAGGCCAGGGCGGGGGTGGCCGTACTTTGCAGGCAGAGCAGGTTTCCGCCGCTGCCGTCGAAGGGGAGAATGAGGAAGCTGTGTTCCTCGTCAAAGCCGAACATTCCCGCGGGGAAACGAATCACCTCGCTGGACTCGTAGTCAATTTCGCCGAAATATTTGGTCTGGAGCTTCAAATTGGACCTCCTGTCATGCCTGCACGTCCACCGGCTCATAGTTCGGGTCCGCAGAGGGCGGGACATAGAGCGGGCCGCCGATATACTTGATAATCACCTCTGGACGCTGCTTCACAGAGATTTCAATGTCTCCGGGGACGAACTCAAACTTCGTCGGGTTAATCCGCCAATCAAAGTTTAGTTTATCCATTTCATAGCGAATATTCATTTCGCCCGGATCCCAGGTGATTTCCGGCTGTTCCGACGGGGTAAAATCCATGGCGGGCTGGCTGAACATCTGGGGACTCAGTGCCGTCTGTGCAAAGGGGGTCTGAATGCCCTCGCCAATCTGGGCCTTGAGGTAGAGTTCGCCCTCCTGGGCAAAGGAGGCCGTCGCTTTATACGCGGCCTGTTTGCCCTCCTGCGCGCCCGCGTCGACGCTCTGGGTGGGCGTGGGCATGATGGAACTGCGCATCTCAAAGGTGTCCACATTCAGCTGAATGGGACGGCTCTTGATGCTCAGCCCGCCTTTGTCCCGGGAGACCTCCAGCTCGGCGGTGCCTTTGGCGTATTGCAGCTGCGCCCGGGAGGTTTTCATCTCAATTTCAATAGGGACCGTGGTAATTTCAATCAGTTGGTTCATAAATCATTTGCAGCTCCTTTCGATTCCAGTTTCCCTCATATCATAAATCAATTCCTGATTAGAAACTCATATAATCCATCAAGCTCTGGGAAAGGAGGCTGTTGCCGATTTTCAGCGCGGTGTCGTAGGCGTACCGCGCAAACATGAAATCGGAAATGGCAGCGGCGGGGTCCACATCCTCAATGCCCAGGAATTGGTCCTGAAGGTTGTTGGCATTGTCCTCCAGCAGCTCCACGTTGTCCTTGAGAAAGCTGGAGGTGGTGTCCAGTTCGGTGTATCGCTGTTTGACCAGGGAGGCGGTTTCTTCGTACTGCTCCGCCAAGGCGTAGAACTCGGCTTCCTCCTCCTCGCTGGCGAAGCTGCCGTCATCGGGGTCGCAGTTCTGCATGATCGTCCCCAGACGGCTCATGACAGAGGCCATATTCACGGGCACCTCAATGGTGTACTCCTTGGAATTCGGGTCATTCGGGTCCATCTTGACGGTGCGTTCCTTGGTGCCGTGGCCGCCGAGATAATACACGGCCTGAAGGGCGCTGTTCTGGACGCTGGACGAAACAACAGAGCCGTCCTTCTCCTTGTAGCCAAGGCCGATATCAATGAATTTCCTTTCCTCATCGGTATAATAATCCAGCTTGGACTTGTCGGCCTCCGCCATGCTGTCCACGGGGACGCCGCGGTAATACAGCACCTGATTGGCTTCGCTGGCGTTGTCAGTGAACTCGCCCTTCCATTCGCCGTCGATCTTCGTGGCGCTCTTGATATACTTGTAAGAAGCGTTTTCGTTGTAAGATTCATTCAAAGTATATTGGGTGATCTTTTGCGGAATCTGCGGGCAAGTAGCCGGGTCATCCGGGTTTGGAACATCATTTCTTCCTTCGTCCTGCGCCTGCTGAAACTCTTCTTTTGCCTTGATATAGGCCGGATTGTCAATTTCCGTAAACGCTGCTTTATTGATATCGTTGGTATACTTGCCGGTAGAGTCTTCGCCTTGTCCGGGAAGCGCCTCATACATATAATGCACAGGGTCTTTTGGGTCCTCCACATAGTCGGGATTATACTGGGGCCCCCAGGTGAGGGGAACGTTCAGGGTATCGGCGCCGGAAAAGATGTAGTTCTCTCCGTAGCGGCCGTTCATGGTCTGGACGATGCTCTTGGCCTTGGCCGACATATCCTGTCCCAAGGCATTGCGTGCGGAGGCGTCGGCGCCGTTTTCGGCGCGGATGAGGTTGAAAAAGCCGCTGTTGTTGATGGTATCAATGTCCTTTTCCACGTTGTCCAGCGCCGACCATGCAACCTCGTATTTATGCACCAGCTGCGTGTTGGCGGAATGCTGGCTGGCTGTACGCAGGTAGGCGTGACGGAGCTGGAACGCCTGGGCCGCCGCGGAGGGACTTTCGGCAAAGGAGTTGAAGTTCCGCCCCGTGGTGATCTTACCCATGGAGGTACTCATGGTTGTCATGGAATTGTTGAGGTTATATCGGTAGTTTTTCAAAGAACCAATGGTCGTGGTACGCGTAATCATGGTTTCCCTCCTAATCAGGTTGTCATACCGGTGCCATTAATGAGCTTATCCAGCATGGAATCGATGGTGGTCATCAGGCGGCAGGCGGCGTTGTACGATTTGGAATACATCATCAGGTTCATCGCTTCGTCGTTGAAGTCGACGGCGGAAACGGAATCCCGCGCCGTGTCGATTTGAAGCGCATTTTCTTCATGCGTTTCCAGCAGTGTCCCTGTAACCTGCTGGTCCTGGCCCAAGGTGAAACCGACGTTGTTCCACATTTCCTTAAAGGTGCCGTTGAACATGATATCGTGGTTTGCTTTGCCTGTGGTGCTGGGGATGCTGTCGGGGTAAAAGTCGCGTTTGGTCGTGAACAGGCCCATCAGATGCAGGATGTTTTCACTGTCGCCGCTGGCGGCTTCCGTCTTGCCCTGGTCGGCAACGAAGGAGTTCACGATGAGGGGGCCCTTGGACCAGTCATAGGAAACGGAGATGTTGGAGGCGGTGATATCGGTGTCATCATTGGAGTCGCCGTTGTTGCTGAACAGGTTTCCGCCCTTTTCAATGCCGCCGTTATGCTTCAAATACTCCTTTACAGTCTCTGTTCCCGGTTCTGTGCTGATTTTCGCAAGTTCATCCTTAACTTCCTGCGGCAGATCGTCCCACACATCCGGGTCATCCCAGTCGGTGCCGTGCTTAAAGGTATATTGTGCGGTGATTGGATTGCCTTTGCCATCCGTGGTTTGATAGTCAATGCTAATCGGTATGCCGATCTCATTGCCGTCCTTGTCCGTACCTTTTTGAATGTAATTCCCGTTGCTGTCCATCATAAAGCCCTTGTTGGCTTCGTTCAAGACCGCGGCGAGCCGATTCGCCAGCAAATCCAGGGACTTCTGGTAGTAGGGAATTCCGCGCTTCGTCAGCGCCGTTTCGTCGGCGTTGCGGTAAGGGTCGTTGGGGTTGTTGTTTTCGCCCAGAACGATCTCCCGGTCCGTAAATTCTCCCGCCTCCGTCAGCATTTCGCGCATGGATTGCAGTGCGCCGGTCAAGTCGTTGTCGTCCAGCGGCGTTTCCTTCGACGGCGTTTTGGTATAAACCGTCTTGGTGAACTCGCCCTTTGCCGACTTCTGGTAGACGGTAATCGTATAAACGCCCGTATTCGGGTCCCGGGGACTCTCCTGCACCAAGCCTGCCGCAGGGACGGGAGGAGTGGCGTTAGGGTCGCCTTTAAGCGCCAAGCTGTATTCAGCCGGCGTGCAGGATGTAACCTTCTTATCCGTGTAGAACATCAGCTTTTCACGGGAATCCCGCAGCTCGGAAACCTTGAGGTTGAAATTCGGGTTGTTGACCTGCTTCGCCTCTTCCGGGTCATTGGTTGCCGTACCGTCCGGTTTCAGGTAAAGCAAGCCGTTTGCATTGGCAACCGGTTTCGTGGCGGCCTTGGTAATATCACCTGTCGGAACCCCGTTTTTGTCGAGATACTGAAGACTGTTGGGCCCATCCGCCGCGTTCGCGTCGAACTTCGGGTTTTTCACAGGTTCCCTCGCCGCTTCATCCCTCGACATAACCGGATTTCCGTTTATGTCCTGATACGGCCACGAGGTTTTATCCTCCCGGTCAACAGGCCTGGCCTGCGGCACCTGTTCAATGGAAATCTGGGAGCCGTAAATGCCGTTGATCAGCTCAGCGGAATCGGAGGTCACAGAAGAATCGGGATTATCGCCCGCCAGCTTGATAATCAGCTTGGAAACCTGTTCCCCGCCGCCGACATCCTCGAACACATAGCTGACATCGATATGCATTTCCTTCGCCAGCTTGTCGATCAGCACATTCCGGGTGTCCCGCAGTTCCAGAGCGTCCTGTCCGTGAATCTCGAAATTGCGGATAGATTCGTTCAAGTCCCGGATGCTGGTGAGCCAGGAGTTGATTTCGCTGACCTTCTCCTCCGTCTCCTTGACCTTGGCGTCGTAATCGGCCTGAAGGCGGGCGGCGTAAGAGTTCAATTTTGCGCACAGGGAAACCGCTGCGGCCCGGACCTGGTTATCCCATTCCTGGTGTCCGGTTTCGGTTGTCAGGGCGCGGAGGGCGGATTCCATATCCGCGAGATCCGCCGCGATCAGTCCGAAGTCTTCGCCCTCATTCTTCACGCCCTTGCCGGTTTCGTCCAGAATCATGGCGATTTTGTTCAGGGTTTTGAGTTTTTCCTCCATCTGGCCCATCCGAGCGGTTTCATCCCGGTAGCGGATATCCAGGTAGGGGTCCCGCAGCTGGGAGACGCCCGTGGAAAGCACGCCCTGGCCGATACGCAGGTCATACTTGGAGCTGTAACGGTCCGCGCCGCCGACGAAAAGGCTCTCCTGGTCCAGCCGCTGGCGCGTGTAGCCGACCGTATTGATGTTGGAAATATTGTTGCCCGTCACCTGCATCCCGTTCTGGGCGGCATAAATCGCCAGCCGGGCCTGGGTGAAGGAACCAAAGGTGCCAATGCTCATGGTTCAAACTCCTTTATCTGCAAATCAATTTGACCTCTCGTTTTTACGCGCGAAAATCCGTCCGCATGGACGGCGGCGGTGCAGCAGTATCCGAAGCGGGAGGCTTGTAGCCCGGCCGCGGGCCGACGACGGGAGCTTCTTCCTCCCGCGGGGGCCCGCCGAGGCTGGCGAGAATACTCTCCACTTCGTAAAGATTGCGTTCCAGAACGCCCCGGGCGGTCTTCGCAACGCCCTGATAGCTCTGGAATTCGTCCTGAAGGGCGGCCACGGCCTGCCGGGCCTCCTCGCGCATTTCCAGGGGGTAACGGGTTTCCAGCTGGGACAGGGCCACTTCCTGCAAGCCCATTTCCTTCACCAGTTTTTCCCGGGTGAGTTCCAGCCCGCGGAAGGACAGGGACAACGCCTGTTCCTGTTTGATCACTTCATTCAGGGCCATCAGATCATCGTTCCCGGCGGCCTCGATTTTTTTGTTTGCCAGCTCGGACAGCGCCTCCAGTTTCACCCGCAAGGTTTCCAGCAGCTCCAAATAAGAACGGTATGCGTCGCTCATGTCAATCCTCCACCAGTAGTAAAATCCGTCCGGCAATGGCCATCGGGTCCGGGGCGTACTCTCCGGCGGCCACGGCACGCCGCAGCTCCTGAATATCGCCGGTTGTGGTAGCGGTCCGCACTTCCCGGGACAAGCGGCTGACCACATCCATCTGTTCGGCCTTTTTTCCGGCCATCAGGGAGGAGAACGTTGCGGAATCATAGTTCGGGCCTCCGACCTGGGGGGCAGTCGCGCCGCGCTTCGGGGTGGGGTAATAAACTTTCGTCCGGCCAACCGAAGGAATTCCGCCGGAGCTGGAAGAAGTCAGCATGGTATCTCACATCCTTTGCCAAAAATTTCTAGCTTACCTCTTACTATTTATTTATCATATCGGCTATTATGGCGAAAAGTTAAGAATTCCATTGGAGAAATTTCTCTATACAGGAAGCAAAACGGCGGAATCCGGCTCTTGCAGGAGCTGAATTCCACCGCTGTCGGGGGATATGCATCCCGGCTCACCCCAGGGTTTTGAGGTGACGGAGCAGGACGCTTGCAATATTTTCACAGGAAGCCTGTGTACATACGGCCCCAATGTTCTGGGCAACCATCGGCATTCCGTACACCACGCTGGACTCTTTATCCTGGCCGATGGTGTACGCGCCGCTTTTGCGCATGGCCAGCAGACCGGCGGCGCCGTCCTGGCCCATACCGGTCATGATGATGCCCACCATTTTGCAGCGTACGGTTTCCGACATGGACTGGAACATCGCGTCCACGGAGGGCCGATGTCCGCTGACCTTTTCACCGGGCATACAGGAAACCGTGTACCGGTTTCCAATCCGGACCACCCGGCACTGTAAATCGGCGGGGGCCACCAGCGCCAGGCCCCGATGGAGTTCGTCGCCGCTCTGGGCCTCCCGGACCTCCATTTTGCAAAGACGGTTCAGGCGGTCAGCGTACATTTTCGTAAAGCCCGGCGGCATATGCTGTACGATCACCATAGCCGGAATGTCAGCGGGCAGACGCTTCATGACCTCCAGCGTGGCCTCCGTGCCGCCGGTGGAGGCCCCCAGGCCAATGATGACGTTATCCAGCGCGGGCGACACCCCCAGCGACGCGGCGGCAGACGCCGCAGCCAGGGCATTGGCTCCCGCAGCGGCGGGGGCGCTTCTGGCCGGACGGACCTTCGCCATGGAAGCAATGATGATTTTTTGTGCAAGGCCGGTGATAAAGGCGTCCTTATTATCCTTAGGCTCCGGCTTGCGCACAAAGTCCACCGCGCCGGCGCCCAAAGCGTCGAACACACGCAGATTTAGGGAGGACACCAGAATCACCGGAATCGGGTGCGTGGGAATATATTCTTTCAAAAAGTCAATGCCGCTCTGCCCGGGCATTTCCACATCCATGGTCACCACAT
This sequence comes from uncultured Oscillibacter sp., assembly GCA_947382875.1. GTDB lineage: Bacteria > Bacillota > Clostridia > Oscillospirales > Oscillospiraceae > Oscillibacter. The sequence continues at coordinate 13,600 of CANDBG010000006.1, forward strand.
CGGGCGTGAGCTGGCTGAGTTTGTTGCGTGCGTCCAACGTATTGATGGCGTAGCCTACAATCTCAATCCTCGGATGGGTTGAGAGGCCATTGATGATCATGCTCCGGGCCAAGGAGGAATCGTCCACCACCAGAACGCGGATTTTCTTTCCGGGAACCATCGAACACGGTCCACCTCCATTCGGTTTACTTCTGGAAGGTTGCGGTTGCCAGACGGCGGTAAGGCGAATTCTGGCTCAAATTTTCCGAATAGCTGATCAACAGGTAGCCGCCGGGGACGGTCGCGTCATAGAAACGGCGGACCAGGGCGTCCTTGGTGGGCTGGTCAAAATAGATCATAACGTTTCGGCAGAAAATCACATCGAATTTCCGCCGGAACTGGATGGGGTTCATCAGGTTGAAGGTCTTGAAAATCACGTTGTTACGCACCTCCGGCGTCACCACATGGGTGCCGTCGGGCCGGGCCTGGAAGTATTTGCGCTTCCAGTCGGCGGGAATGGTGTCGGGCAGGGTGTAGATGCCCTGCTGGGCCTTCGTCAGCGCCTGAGCGGAGATATCCGTCGCCAGCAGCTTGGTATCCCATTGCTTCGCCTGGGAACCCAGGTAATCGAACAGCAGCATGGTCAGATTGTACGGCTCCTCGCCGCTGGAACAGCCTGCGCTCCATATGGCAAGACTCTTGTCCTTCTGGTGCCGCCGCACGATATCCGGGATGATATTTCTGGTAAAATAATCCAGATGCTCCTGCTCCCGCATGAAAAATGTATAGTTTGTGGTCAGCTTATTCAGAATCAAAGTGATCTCGTCGTTTTCCTTTTTCTCCAGCACGTGGTTCACGAAGTCGGAGAAATTGGTATAGCCCAGCTTCCGGATCGCCGGGGACAGCCGGCCGGTTACAAGCTGACGCTTCTGATTCAGGTCAATCCCATAGGTGGACTGAATGAACGAGGCCATCCGCTTGAAATCGCTCTCGGAGATCACCATGGGCGAAAATGCGCCCCCGCTTTTGTTTTCTTTTCCTGTCATATCACTCATGCAGCAATTGGTCGCAGTCCAGCACCAGCATGGTGCCGGAACCGTCGGGCAGGCTGCACATTCCGGACACCAGCTTCTGGGCGCTTTGGGCGGGAATGGGCATGATCAGTTCATTGGGAATGTCCAGCATCAGCTCCACCGCATCCACCAGGATTCCCAGATGGGTGTTATTGTAGTTCACCACCACCAGGAGGTTGCCCTCTTCCAGCGGCGCTTTTCCCAGGCGCAGACGAATATCCATCATGGGAATGATCTGTCCGCGCATATTGAAAATGCCCCGGATATAATCCGGCATCATGGGCAGGTAGGTGACGGTATAACCGTTGAGAATTTCCACCACGTATTCGGCGTCCAGGCCGATGCGCAGGTCATCCACGACAAAAATCAGGTATTTCCGGCTCTCAACCGTATCCTCATCCGTTAAGAACAAATCGTCGTCCTGTACCTGGAACAAAACGTCTTCCTTCATCGCGCTCATATGCGTTCGCTCCTCTCCGTTCGTCAAATCCCAGGCATGGCGGCCCGGGAAGGCCAATGCTTCCAGACACGCCGGAACCGCCGCGCCCTCCGGCGCGGCAGCCCGTATGCGTCTGCAATTCTATTTTACATGATATGCGCCGCCGCGTAAAGCCCCTTTGCATCTAAAATTATGCTGATGCTTCCATCGCCCAGGATGCTGCACCCGGTAATGCCGTAGCTCTTTACATCGAAATTGTTCACGTAGGTGGGCAGCGGCTTCACAACAATCTGATGCTCGCCCAGCAGCTCGTCGACGAACAGGCAGTAGGAAATATCGCCAGATTCCAGCCACATCAGAATGCCGTCCTCCACGTTGTCCGCGCCGCCGGGGAGGTTGTAGAACTCCCGCGCCCGGATGACGGGGTAATAGCTGTCCATGAGCTTCACCATTTCACCGTTCACGGAATCATGCAGGATATCCTTTTCGGTGATTTTCAGGCTGGACCGGACATTGTTGATGGGAATGGTGAAAATAGAATCGCCGACAGAAACCTCCATGCCGTCCATAATCGCCATGGTGAGGGGGATGCGCATGATGGTCGTCATGCCCTGGCCCTGCTCGCTGGTGATGGTGACGCTGCCGCCCAGGCTCTCCACGCCGCTTTTTACCACGTCCATACCCACGCCGCGGCCGGAAAATTCCGTCACCTGGGCGTTTGTAGAGAAGCCAGGAGCCATAAGGAAGTTCAAAATCTCCTTATGGGAATACTCCACGTCCGGGGAAGCAATGCCGTTACGGATGGCCTTTGCCAGAACCGCCTCGTCGTTGACGCCGCCGCCGTCGTCGGAAATCTGAATAATGACTTCACTGCCGGTGTCCTGGGCCGAGAGCAGAATCTCGCCCACCGGGTCCTTGCCCGCGTTGATGCGGTCCTGGACGTTCTCCTCAATGCCGTGGTCCATGGAGTTCCGGACCATGTGCATGATGGGGTCGCCGATAGAGTCCACGATGGTCTTGTCCACTTCTGTGTTTTCGCCCACTAGCGTCAGCTTGACCTGTTTGTTCAGCTTTTTGCACATATCCCGGACGATCCGGTTCATCTTCTGGAAGGTATTGGAAACCGGGATCATCCGCAGGGACATGGAAACATCCTGAAGCTCGTCAGTGAGCTTGCGGAGCTGCCGGGCCGACTTGGAAAAGGCGTCCAGATGCAGGCCCTTGAGGTCCGGCGAGGACGTGACCATGGATTCGGTAATGACAATTTCGCCCACGATGGCGGAAAGGGCGTCCAGCTTGCTGAGGTTGACGCTGATCAGACTTTCCTTCTGGTGCTGGGCGTTGTTGGGGTTGTTCGCCGCCGCAGGCGCGGAGGCGGGAGCCGGCTTCGCCGTTTTCACCGCAGACGGCGGGGGCGGCGTCGTCTCTGCCGGTTCCGGCATCACCGCCTGAGGCGGCGCCGGTACATAATCATGGGGCTGGTACGACCGCACGGAACCGGAGGTCCGGACGGTGGGAATGGCGCTCTCCCGGTCCTCGGGGTTTTTGAATTCCAGGAGGAAGCCGTTGTCAATGATCTGTTCCGCAGTGGAGGCGTCCTGCTCCACGTCCGCCGGCTCATAGAGGAAGTCCGACTCCGCGCAGAAGCCCTGAATGGAAGTCACCAGCATATACGCCCGCAGATTTTCCATGCCGCAGCCGTCGTCGAAAAACACCCGCAGCTGATAGGGAAAATCTGGGTTGCCCTCGTCGGCCTGGGGCGCGGCCTCCGCAGGCGGGGGAGCCGGTTCCGCAGCCGGAGGAGGCGCAGGGGCGGCCGCCGCCGGTGGTTCCTCTCCCTTAATTTTCGCAATTAAAGTATTAATATTTGCTAGGAAACTGTCGACATCCTTATTGAGTGGCTGTTCTGCCTCCACTTTCTCCATTTCTTCCCGGAAGTAGTCCACGGAGTGGAGCATCAGGTCAAACAGCGCCGGACGGTTCTCCTCAGATACAACCTCCATCGTATTTTCCCGGATGATGAAGAACAAATCCTCAATCCGGTGGGAGACCTGGGCCAGCGTATCAAACTCCATCATAGCGGAAGAACCCTTGATAGTATGCATGATACGGAAGATCTCCGTCACATTGTCCTGCGAGAAAGTATTTTCCTTCTCTGCATCCAGCACAATGTTTTCAAGCTGTTCCAGCAGCGTATTGGTTTCATAAATGTACATATCCAGGATATCGTTGCTGCTCACGAAAACACCACCTCATACGTCTTTTTCATATCTATCGACCCGTTGTGATAAAAAAATAAGAGCGCAATCAAGTTTTTTTGAGAGGTGTCAAGAATGCCCGATATTTTAGGCGCAACCAACCCCGTTCCCGGTTATGACAAGACCTCCTTGAACCGGAACGTCACCGTTTCGCCGGAGAGCACGCCCCCCCAAATACAAAATGTCCCGGACCCCAGCCGGGTCAACAAGGCCGACGGCCGCACCGAACAACAGGATAGCAACCTGCAGGGGGACGGCAAAATCCGGTACGACTCCAATTTCCAGACCTTCCTCCAGCGCCTGCGGGACGCCCCCAGCCTGGCCGACGCCCTCTCCCGGCTGTTTGCCGGTGAGGGGACCATCGTCTCTTCCGGCATGAGCGCCGGAATCGCCGAGGAGCTGTCGCAGATTCTGGAAATGCTGCATATGGATGAGAGCGAGCTGCTGGACTTCCTCAGCGGACAGTTTAAATCCGGCACCCGCTTCGGCGGAGCGCTGTTCGCCCTCCTGCGCAACGCCTATGGCCGGGCGTCCTCCGAGGGCGTGCGGACGGACATCCTGCAATTTCTGAAAGCCTATCTGGATTTCGATTCCACCAAGCATCTGGAAACCAACATCCTCCGGGACCTGGGGCGTATGGCGGACGCCATGCCCGCCAGCTGGGCGGAAAAGCTGCGGGACCTCACCGCACAGCTGAAAAACAATATGGCCGCCGGAGACCGGCAGTCCGGACTGTTTCTGCTTCAGCGGGAGATTTTTCCCTACATGTCCTCTTATGTGGAGCGTACCCATGACATGGGTCTCCCCCGGACGCTCCTGACCATGCTGGCGCTGAACGTGGCGCGGTACGAAAACGGCAGCGAGGAAAAACTCCTGGAAAATTTCCGCCAGCTCAGCGGCTACGGCACCCTCCGGGACCAGCTGGGCGGAATCGACGGGCCATCCCTGCTGAAGCTCCTGCGGAGCGGGCAGCTTCCGGAAGGGTCCAAGGCCCTGGAATTTTCAAACCATCTGGCCGCCGCCGCCGCCAAAGCCTTGCGGGGCGAAGGTAGCGCCGAGGTCCAGGAATTGTTCCGGAACCTGCTCTCCGCCATGCTCATTAATGAGAGTGTGTATATGCCGGTCAACCATTACTTAATCCCCCTGGAATGGGATGGGCGGATGCTCTTTTCCGAGCTTTGGGTGGACCCCGACGCCGAGGACGAGGAGGAACGCCGTAAAAAAGGCCGCTCCGGAGGCGGAAGCAGCACCATGCGGTTTCTGTTCAAAATGGATGTGCAGTCCCTTGGACTGTTCGATATCATTCTTACCAGCCAGGGGAAAGAGGTGGATATCCAAATTCACTGCCCGGAAAAGGTGCTTCCCTTCAACCGGCAGATCGAGGAGGGCATCTCCCAAATCCTCATCCGCAATGACCTGACCCCCTCCCGGGTTCTGGTGCGGCGCATGGAGCGTCCGGTCACACTGACCGAGGTGTTCCCCAAAATCTATGAAGGGAAGAACAGTGTGAATGTCAAGGTCTGAACGTCCGCGGCCCAAGAAGGCCGTCGCCCTGCAATACGGGCCCGACGATGCCGCCCCCGTGATTGTGGCTTCCGGTATGGGCTACATGGCGGAACGCATCGTCGAAACCGCCGCCGAGTGCGGCGTGCCGATTTATGAGGACAACTCCCTCTCCACCGTTCTCACCCAGCTCCAGCTGGGGCAGGAAATCCCGGAGAGTTTATATCAGGCAGTTGTGGAAATTTATGTCTATTTCCTCCGTTTCGATCCCACCGAAAAGAAGAAAAAGATGGAGGAAGAAAAAGCAAAAGGAGGCGCTGGGACAACATGAGACAGGAAGAACGGACCTACATGATTCTCGACAGCCAGAACAACCCGATTGCGCCGGGACAAATGCTCAGTCCGCCCGGGGATGAAACCTTACAGGTCCTGGTGTTGGAAAATAAGGTCGACGAGGTGGCCAGGCATGAAATCGTTCACCTCATCGCCATGGGCAGCGACGACGCTTCCCTGCAATGCCAGATCCTGCGGGCGCGGGGCGATAAGATCATCGCAAAGCGGCTGGCCGCCCTGGATCCGGAGGTCCGGCGGAACCTGCGGGTTCCGGTGAAGTTCGACAGCTTTGTGTATCCCCTTTCCGGTTCCTGGCGGGGACGCAGGAGCGTCCAATCTCTGGACCTGAGCTGCGGCGGCGTCGCCTTCCGTGGCGAGGTCGGTCTGGAGGAGGGGGAGCAGCTTGAACTGGTGGTCCCCACGGCGGAAGCTCCGTTGATTATGCGCTGTCAGATTCTGCGTGTAAAGGAGCTGCAGGACGAAAAGCGTCTGTACGCCACCAAGTTTATTGATATGTGTGAGGATGAAGAAGTGACGATCCGAGAGACGGTATTCAGCCTTCAGCTGCAGGGCCGCCGTCAGCGCGTCGGAAATGACTGAACAGGAGGTTCTCCATGATTGTGCAAAAGACCAAGGGCGCCGCACGCTTCGCGGCCCTGTTCCTGGCCGTTTTATTGTGCGGTCTGACCCTTTCCGTTTCCCGTCCCGCCCAGGCGGCGGACTGGATGGAGCCGTATCTGGAACAGGTCGTGGAATGGGGTGTCATGAAGGGCGACAGCTCCGGCAACCTCAACGCTGACCGGGAAATTACCCGGGCTGAGTTTGTGACGCTGGTTAATCGGGCCTTCGGCTACACCGAAACCGGTCCGAATCCCTTCAGCGACGTTCTTCCCACCGACTGGTTTGCCGAAGATATTACCATCGCTTATAAAGCGGGCTACTTCAACGGCACCACCGAAACGACGGCTTCCCCCTATAACTACGTTACGCGGGAACAGGCGGCGGCGCTGCTGGGCCGGAGCCTGCGTCTGAAGGGAGAAGCGGGCGCAAATACGAATTTTGACGACGGCAATGAAATCGGCACCTGGAGCCGCGCGCTGGTGCAGGAGGCCGCCGACCTGGGCATCATCCAGGGCTACGGCGACGGCACCTTCCGCCCCACCCAGCGCATTACCCGCGGACAGGTGGCCTGCTTCCTGGTCCGGGCGCTGGGTACCTTAATCAATGAACCCGGCGAACAGACCGCCGGCGGCGTGTATGGCAATCTGACCATTAACACCGCGGGCGTCAAGCTCAAGGACACCACCATCACCGGCAACCTGTACCTTACCGGCGGCGTGGGTCTGGGCAACGTGGAGCTGGAAAACGTCAACGTCCTGGGCAAAATTGTCCTCTGCGGCGCGGGTGTGGCCGAAAAGGGCGAGAACAGCGTGATTCTGCGTAACGTTGTCGCTGACTCCTTTGAGGTGGACAGCCTTACCGACCAGTTTCTTACCGTACGGGCCGAGGGCCTGACCGATATCGGCAGCACCACCGTCCGTACATCCTCTTATCTGGAAGACCTCACCGACGACGGCCTGGGCCTGCGGCTCATTACCTTCGACGGCGAGAGCGGCACCCAGCTTCAGCTGGCGGGCAACATCAAAGAGGTCCTCAACCGGACGCCGAATTCGGACCTGCAAATCGTTCAGGGTCTGGCGCACACCGTCACCATGGACGAACGCGCCACCGGCGCACGCCTCAACATCGACAACAGTGCTTCCATCCGGGACCTGAACCTCGACACCGGGATTCCTGTCACCGGTACGGGCAGCATTGGTCATTTGAATGTCAATTCGGAAGGCTCCAACGTTCAAACCTTGCCGGATACCATTACCGTCCGACCCGGCATCAACTCTACGATCAAGGGCGAAAATATGGATTCCACCGCAGCGGCGGAGTCCTCCGAGGACCCGCGCCTCCTCTCCGGATATCCGATTATGCGGGATGTGGCCCCCACCACCGCTACCGCGGTATTCAGCACCAATAAACGGGGGACGGTTCACTGGGCCGTCACCGCCCTGACGGACGGCTCTCTCAGCGAAGAACAGCTGATGAACCCCACCGCGAACGCCTCCCGCATTCTGCGCAACGGTACGCTGAACGCGGCGGCCTCCAATACCGAGCTGACCGCCCGGGTTACTGGACTGACACAGGATGGCTCGTATTATCTCTCCGCCCTGCTGGTAGACGCCCGCGGACGGCGCAGCCCGGTCAAGGTCACGGCCTTTACCACGCCGGATGATACCACGCCGGCCTTTGCCAACGAGTATCCCTACACCATTATGACCACCGATAAGGAAAATGAGCAGGTGGTGCAGCTCATGGCAATGGCTACCAAGGATTGCCAGATGTATTATGCGCTGCTGCCCAACAACTCCACGCCGCCCACACAGGCCGATCTGAAGGCCGCCGCCGTTACGGGCAACCTGGGCTATGGCGTTGTCGACGTGAAGAAGAACACGCCGATTCTGATTCCGAAGATCAACACGTCTTACCTCCAGGAGCAGACGACGTACACCCTCTATTTGTGGCTGAACGACGCCGACAGCGGCAAGAGCTCCGCCATCACACGCCTCCAGGTGACTACGCTGGATATGACTCCGCCCACCATCACAAGCCTGACGCATATCGATTCGGCCGCCCGGACGGCGACGTTCACCGTCACCCTGGACGAACCGGGTACGCTGTTCTGGGCCGTGGTGAAAGCAAATGTCCAGTTCTACGCTTCTGTGCCGGGCGAAAACCGCGTGCCCAAGCCAGAGGAAACCATCGCGAAAATCCAAATCGAAAACGGCACGAACTCCGATCGCAAGGGCAGCGTCAACGTCGCCCGGGAGGCAACGGAGGTGCGCTTCACCATTTCCGGTCTGGAACCGCAAACTCATTATGACCTCTATTACGTCGCCAAGGACCGGGCGGGGAACTACAACGTCTATACGGAAACCCTCACCCCGCCGATGGAATTCAGTACGCTGGACAACATCGCCCCCACGGTGACGCAGGAGTTCACCCATGACGGTACCGACGAGGGCCAGCGCAATCCCACGCCTTACCCCGATACCGATATCAATTTGGTATTCTCCGAAATGGTCCAGGGCTTCGAGTATATCAACGGCATTCCGAACAAAGAGCCTTTCCTGGAGTATTACCAAAAGGTAGACACGGCCCCGAATGGTTCCGAAGAGGAAGCCGCTGCAAAGGATGAACTGGCAAAGGTCCTCTCCAAGTACATCACCCTTTGGCGCCGTCCCGTCAGCGGACAGCCGGAGCGTGTTCCGGTGAAGGGCGACCCGGATGTCGGCGACGATTGGGTCATTGATTACCGGGAAGCCACCATCAAGCCGGACCCGGAGGGCACAGGTGAAATGATTCTCACCTTCCCCAACGGCAAGGGCTTGCAGCTGGGCAGCGGCGTGACGTACTTCTTCACCCTGGAAAACATCGCCGACACCTCCCCCGCAGCCAACCGGATGCAGGGCAGCCGCGGCGTTGTGACCCTGCCGGATTTCATGACGATTGACGCGCAGCTGATCTTCTCCCGCGGTTCTTCCAGCGGAAATGTGGACGGAACCGAGATTACCTTTAATATGAACTTCCGTCTCTCTCCGGTGACGACCCAGAATTCCAGCAGCGATACGCTGTGGGATATGATCCTCTGGTCGGACGCAACCATTGCCTTTGAATTGTACTCCCGCGACCTGCCCAACGGGTCTTGGACGCAAATGGGCGGTTCCGGAGCGGAAATGCGTATCAGCACCACAACCCAGCAGCCCACCACCGGCCTCAGCGTTACCAAAAACCTCCTGACGCCGAACGGTGCAACGCAGATCAATTTTGAACAGCTCCGCAGCTTCCAGAACGAGCGGGAATACGGCATTGTCGTCAAGGAATGGAACGGCAGCCGCGAGCCGGAAACCTGGAGCGGTGAAGCTTCCATCAAAATCACTCCGGTGGCAAGCGATTACTCCTCTTTGGAGAACCTGGCGAACAAAACCCTTTCTCCGTCCAGCTATGCAAGCCATCAGCAGGGCATTTATGCGGTGAAGGAAATCGGCGTTCCCAAAGAGTATACTGTTTCTTACCCCTTCGAGGACACGCAGCCGCCCAGGTTTACAGAAGGTACGCCTACCTTTGTCCCTGGTGATACCAGCGTTGAAATCAATTTCATGGTCAGCCGGGACAATTGTAAATATTTCTGTGTTATCACCAAAGTTGGCAACCTCACAACAACCCTGAAAGATGGCAGGGTGAATATCAACAAGGACAATTGGAACCTGCTGCCGGAAAGCGGCGATGACATTGATTTTGACAAGTTGGACGAAAAGGGCGGCAACGTCTATAATCCCAGCAGCGGCAGTATTACCGACGGTTCTATTACCGGCCCCGCCTATGTGGTTCGGGAGGGTACCTGCGGCAAGCGGCTCCAAACCATCACGATCCGCGAGGAGCTGGACCCGGAGAGCCAGTATATTGCATACTTCGTCCTTCAAGGCGAGTCCATGAGTTCCATCTCGGATGTATACGCTTTCCGTTTTGAAACAGAGGATGTTGTGCGTCCGGTTATCCGCGTTGGTGCAAACGCCGCCGTCGCAAGCGTTACCTCCGACCGCGTGGCCGATGTCCGATATGTTCTGCTGGTCGACGGCAAAGTTCCTTCCCTGTTCATGAAGACGTTGAGCGGCAATATGATCGACAACGCAGTGAATCAGGATGGCTACAAGGCGGAATATGAGAACATGACCATTTTGGAGGCCATGAGCGATTATGTCCGCCACGGCAACAGTCAGACAGTTCTCGGCTCGGTATTTGACCTGTTTGCCAGCCAGGACCTGAAAAACCAGGTGGTTAACTACATGGATACCGCCCGCGGCGACGGCTCCAGCGTCATGCTGGTTGGCAACATGGCGCATACCGGCAACAACGCCGCTCTCCCGGTGGACTGCCAGAACAGCATGATTCAAAATAACGATACCATGACGTACTGGTTTGTTGCAATGGGCAAGAGTCCGCAGGGCTCCGGCTACGCGTTTGCCGCCGCGCCGGACCTGTACTACCCCAACAAGACCCCGCCGCAGCTGCTCAATATTGCCACCTCGGTTTCGCCTGAAACGACAGGTTCACTGGAATCGGACCCTGTGGCGGCATCGAAGCTGACATACAAAGGCACCGTAACGATTACGTTCAGCACAGATCTCTATTATCTGGATACGAATAATGGCAATCGTTATCTGCAAGTTGTCGATATGGCAATGGGAGATTTGAACGCAGCTCATGGCGGTGATGCGAACAAGGCCGGGTTTATCAGCAGTGATCTCATTATAACCAGCGCCACAACGACCGTGGAGCACCGAAGCGGCGTTACCGGTACTTCTCCATGCAGTACGCTGACATTGAATTATGAGGTCTCCGGCAGCGGCGGCGCGGCGATTACATTTGACCGCCGTCTCGCGAACAGCCGAGGCACCACCGGCAATCAGGCGCTGACACTGAATATGGAACTTGTCAGAAACAACAACGGCGTATATGTCCCGCGGTTCTATCTGCCCACTACCCTTACAGAGTGGGGACGTCCTTCCGTTGCGCCGTAACCTGAATTACTGAAACCGCAGGAGGGCGGGCGATACCGCCCGCCCTCTGTTTGCCTGAAAGGAGCGTTTTCTGAATGAAATCCCGTTTCCCTCACCGCATGATCTCTCTTTTGCTGGCCTTTCTGCTGACGGCTTCCCTGGTTGTCCCCGCCGCCGCGGATGATCCTGCTGTTGACCCGGTTGACCCAGCTGACCCGGCTCCCCCTGCTGCTGATATTGTTGTAACAGAGGTTAAACTCGACCCTTTCCTAGACCTGGAGGAAGGACAAACCAAAACTTTGACACCTGCAATTACGCCAGACAATGCAACGGATAAAACTTTAACGTGGGAGAGTACAAATGAAGGCGTTGCAACTGTAAAAGATGGCGTTGTCACGGCCATAAAAGCTGGAGAAACGATTATTACGGCCACGGCAAAAGGCGCAGATGGTACTGATGGTGTAAAAAGCTCTGAATGCAGAGTCACTGTCACTGCGAAAAGGCCAACAGTCACAGTTGCCGTAGACCCCCATCAACTGGATTTAACCGCAGGCGGGCCTGCGGGAAAGCTGACGGCGAAAGTAACCGGTGATAATATCACAGATGATACCGTCACCTGGAGCAGCAGAGATGAAAGAGTCGCTACGGTTTCCAGCGACGGCATTGTGACGCCGGAAAGCGAAGGCACAACCACCATTACCGCCACATCCAAGCAAGACCCGAGCAAATCGGCTTCTTGTATTGTCAACGTAAAAAGAGCGCCGCAAAACATCTCACTTTCCATTCCCTCGCAATACCCCGCAAGGGACGGCAGCTTCCTCTATCCCGGCGGAACCTTTACCCTGGATGCCACCGTCAACCCCAGCACCGTCGCTTTAGACTGGAAGATTTCCGACGAAAAACTTTTGGAATTTACGGAATTGCCCAATAATAAAAAAGCAACCTTCCGGGCAAAAAGCGATGGTCTGGGAGACGCGAAAAGCAAGACGGTTGTTGTTACCGCTACTGCAACGGACCCACAAGATAAAACAAACACCGTTACGGTACAATGTGTTGTTACCGTCACGGCGGTCAACTCCGATAAAATCAATCGAATTGACCTCAGCGCACCTGATCCGCTGTATTTGGACCCAAATGAATCCAAAACCCTTACGGCCATGACGTCCCCGGCCGAAGCCAAAGGGCAGCTGTTCTGGAGCAGCAGCAATTCCAAAATAGCCACCGTGACGCCGGACCCGAATGATGACCGTAAAGCCATTGTCACCGGCGTAGCCCCCGGTGAATTTACCGTCACAGTTTCCACAGCTGACGGCATTTCCAACAAAGTGAACCTCGAAGTCTCCGGTATCTTGCTGGAATCGAACGACCTGAAAAACAATTCCCTTTCCATCTTTGTAAACAGGTCAAGTACGATTACGGTCCGGCACTTCGGGGCGGCGCGCCTCAGCACCTCGGTCAAATGGACCTCGAAAAACCCGTCCATTGCCGACGCCTCCACCGCCGGACGCGTTACCGGCCATTTCCCTGGCTCTACGGACCTTACCGCTGCCGCAGGCCCTTATGAAGCCATGTGCACGGTCAACGTCTCGGAGGACCTGGCGCAAGCCATTGAGCGGAACCTTGGCACCCGCGCTTCCTTCCCCTTCTCCGACCTCCTGACGGACCTGAATCAACGTTGTCAGGAAAAAACCGGTTCTCCCCTGAGCGCGGTCTATGGCCTGGAGGTCTCCACTAAAAACGGTATCCTGTATTATAACTATATTTCTCCCTCTGCGCCCGGACATGGCGTCGGCGGAACGGAACGCTACTATGCAAACCCCAGTCAGGGACAATCCGCACTGCGGAATATTACCTTCGTTCCCAAAACCGGATATACCGGAACCGCCGTCATTGACTACACCGGCGTCAGCACGACGGGCGTCAGCTTTATCGGAACCATTCGCATTAATGTAACCTCCTCGGGCGACGTCTCCTACTCCACCGCTTCCGACCAGCCCGTTACCTTCTCCGCAGGCGATTTTTCCGCCGTCTGCCAGGCCAAAACCGGTAAGGCTGTCAGCTACATCACCTTAGAACAGCCCTCCACCAGCGCGGGCACGCTGTACTATAATTACAGTGAAAACCAGTTCTCCCAGAAGGTAGCCGCCTCTACCCGGTATTATCCCAGCAGTACGCCATCCATCAACAGCATAACCTTTGTCCCGGCGAAGAATTACACGGGTACGGTTCATGTCACTTATTATTGTACGGACAGCTCCGGCAGCTCCTACACCGGCAGCGTCACAATTACCGTCTATGCGCCATCCGGTTCTGGCGCGGCAAATGTAGAGTACACCACTGGCACAGGCGACCGCTTTACTCTGGATAGTTCGGACTTTCAAAATGTTTGCCGCGATATCACAGGCAGCAGCTTGGATTATATCCGCTTCAACTCCCTGCCCAACACCGCTGATGGCGTGCTGTATTATGACTACTCCAACAGCAACAGCACCCGCGTTGCAACGGAAGTAAACTACTACCGCAGCAACAGTTCTTACAGCCGTCGTATTTCCAAGATTACATTTGTCCCGGCCAGCAATTATACTGGCACCATTACGATCCCCTTTACCGGATACACAACCGCAAACGGGACGTTCAATGGCACTCTGGTGATTCGGGTGGGGGACGAGGGGAATGGTATGATTAACTATACCACTCCGGTCAACCAGCCCATTACCTTCACCGCGTCGGACTTCAACAGCGCCTGCCAGAGTGCGAACAACGCCGCCTTAAACCGCGTCAGCTTTACGCTGCCGTCGTCCAGCAGCGGAACGTTGTATTACAATTACATTTCCTCCGCTGACATGGGGACCCGCGTTTCCAACACGGAAAGCTTCTATCGCAGTGGTTCCCCGGCGCTGTCCAGCGTGACTTTCGTCCCCGCGTATAACTACAATGGCACGGTCTCCATTTCCTTCACCGGCTACGATACAAACGGCGGACGTTTTGATGGTACTGTCCATATCCGGGTCGGCAGCAGCCAAGGGGAGCGGATCGTCACTTATTCCACTGTTACCGGTGGCGTGGTTCGTTTTGATGCGGCAGACTTCAATAGCGCCTGCCGCACCATCAATGGCAATTCGTTAAACCATGTTCGCTTTGATCTCCCCTCGTCCCGCTATGGAACACTGTATTATCAATACAACACCAATAGCCATACCGGCAGCGCTGTCAGCAGTTCTACCCGCTATTACCGCTCTGGCAGCACGCGGCTTTTAAGTGATGTTACCTTTGTGGCTGGAAATACAACTGGCACAACAACCATTCATTATACTGGAACCGACAGTGAAGGCGATACCTATGCTGGTACGGTGGAAATTAACGTCAAAGCGCCCACTGCCAGTGTCATTCTGTACAGCGGAAGCTCCACGCCGATTTCATTCCGGGCATCGGACTTCCAGACGGCGTGTCAGTCAGCGCTGGGAACCCCGCTTTCTTATATCCAGTTTACAGCCCTGCCCTCCACAGGCATTTTGTCCTCCGGCTACGTCAACCCCATACAGTCCGGCACGCCGGTCAATACCGGGTCCCGTTATTATCCGGGCAGCTCTCCGGACATCAATCAAATTGTTTACCGTCCGAAAGCGGAGACCCAAGGGGTTGTGTCCATTCCCTTTACCGGCTATGACACCAACGGCGTACAATTTTCCAGTTCGGTACAGATCACGCTCTCAAACAGCTACTGCAACACGCCCTTTACGGACGTTGCTTTCGGCTGGGACTGGGCGAAGCCGTCGATTGAATTTCTGCGTCAAAGCGGAATCACCAACGGCTACGGCAACAACCAGTTTGGTCCCGAACGCCCGATCAGCCGCGGTGAGTTTACCCTCATGATTTGCCGGGCCTTCCAGTTCCAGACCAACGCGGGAGCCGCCAGCTTCCCTGACGTTGCTCCGTCCAGCGTCTACGCCGGGGCTGTAGCGACCGCCAAAAACCTTGGAATTGTCCAAGGCGAAAGCGGCCTGTTCAAACCGAACAGTCCTATCACCCGTCAGAGCGCCATGACTATGATTTGTCGTGCGATTCAGGCCGCGGGACAATATCTGCCCACCGCTTCCGATTTGCTCCTTTCCTCGTACTCCGATGGCTATCAGGTTTCGGCATTTGCCCGTTCTTCCGTTGCGACGCTGATACAGCTTGGCGCGGTGCGCGGTACTTCGGATATGCGGATCAATCCCAAAGCGGCGATCAGCCGGGCAGAAATGGCGGTAATTCTCCACCGCGTTCTGACACGTTAAGAAAGGGAAACGGAATTATGAGTTTCTTCAAATCGCTTTTCAAATCGAAGTCACCGGTCCCCGAGCCGCCGGAAGCGCCGTCCCAAAACCCGGAGCCTGTTGAAAAACAGGAGATCCCGGAGCTGTATACGGGTATGAAGGTAGAAGTTCTTTCGCCTCACAACAACCTGCTTTTTGTAGGTGTTCTGAACATTCTCGACAGCAGTTTGGAGATTCAGCCGGAAAATGACGGCCTGCTTCCAATTGCAGAGTATCAGCAGGCGATCAAGCTGCGCGGTTTTCAAAAGAACTCCCAGGCGTTTACCTTAAATGGCATCGTTGGACAAAGCACCGCCGAATTTTGGCGGCTTGAAAATCTGAAGTTCCTGCAAAGCAAGGACAGCCGTGCGTTTTTCCGTCAAAACGCCAACGTGAAAGCGGAAATTGTTCCAAGTACAAACTACAAGGGACAGGAAAAAATCCCCTGCAAGATTCTGGACGTCAGCGCCGGAGGTGCGCGTGTTCTGGGCTCGCCGGGCTTTCAGGACGGCGACCTGTTTGTACTGGAAGTCACCCTCATTTCGGAGGAGGAACCGTTTTCCATGACGTGTCAGGTTCGCCATGCGGTGGAGGTTGGACGGGATATGGAATATGGCTGTCAGTTTGTGGGTCTTCCGGAAAAGGAGCAGGAACGGCTTTTACAGGCAATTTTTGCATTACAGCGTAAGATTCTGCAATCCAGGCGCGATTAAAAATATTATTGATAAGGGCGGACTTATGTCCGCCCTTTCCCTTGTTTTTTACCCTTGCATCCCATCCAGAAAAAGGGTATAATGAAAACAATATTTCATTTTGATACAGAATTCTAAAAAAAACCGGCAGGCCCCGCCTGCCTTACGGGAGGCGTATTATGTCCCGCCGCATACGGCTCAATGCTGTTCAAACGTTAACGGTCAGCTTCGCGCTGTTGATACTCGCGGGCGGGCTGTTGCTCACGTTGCCCTTTGCTGCTCAGGACGGGCGTTCCATACCGTTCACAGATGCCCTGTTCACGGCTGCGTCAGCGTCCTGCGTGACGGGCCTTTCGCTTTACGACACGGCGTCACAGTTCTCACCATTTGGGCAAGTGGTCATATTGGTGTTAATCCAGGTAGGCGGCTTAGGTTTTATGACGGTTTCGATTTTGGTATCACTTCTGTTAAAGCGTCGCGTAGGGCTTCACCGCCGGGCGGTGTTAATGGATACGGTTGGCGCGTTACAGCTTGGCGGCGTAGTCCGTCTGACTCGCCGCGCCTTACTGGTAACGGGTCTGTGCGAAGGTATTGGCGCTATGTTGTTAGCGGCTTGGTTTTGTCCGCGCTATGGAATCGGACAAGGGCTGTGGATGGCGGTTTTCCATGCAGTATCGGCGTATTGCAACGCAGGTTTCGACCTGTTCGGCACAGGGAGTTCGCTGTCCACGGCGGCCGCGGAACCGCTGTTGAATGTGGTAATTATGCTGTTGATTATCTGTGGAGGATTCGGTTTTTTGGTTTGGGACGACCTTCTGACGCACGGCCGCAAATTTCGCCGCTGGCGTCTTCATTCGAAGATCGTGTTAACGTTCACGCTGGCAATTTTCACGGTTGGCGCAGCTGCCTTTTACTTTTTGGAGGGCGATCATGCCTTTGCCGGAGCCACGCCCCCGCAAAGAGCGCTTATGGCAGCATTTCAATCGGTGACGGCAAGGACGGCAGGTTTTTCTACGATAGACCAGGCGGCGTTAAGCCAAAGCAGTACGCTGCTGATGTTTATATTGATGTTTATTGGGGCCGGTTCCGGTTCCACGGGCGGCGGCGCGAAGGTAAACACGGTAGCGGTATTGTTAATGAGTTCTCTGGCGCGTGTACGCCGTCAAGAGGATGTAAATATTTTCCAGCGTCGAATTGACCAGGAGACCATTCACAAAGCGTATTCATCGGTAAGTTTATTTTTGATGGCGTGTTTAGCGGGCTGCATGGTCCTCTGTTTACAAGGCATCACGCTGGACAACGCGCTATTCGAGTCGATTTCTGCAATCGGGACGGTTGGACTTTCCCGCGGAATCACGTCCAGTTTACCGGAGCTATCCAAGTGGGCGGTATTGTTAATGATGTTTTCGGGTCGTGTAGGAAGCATGTCGGTAGCGATGGCGGTAACGCGGGAACGTCCTCAGCCCAAGCGTCGCAACGTACCGGAAAAAATACTGATCGGCTAGCTTCCAAAGGGCTCTGCCCTCTGGACTCCCGCCAGGGGCGCGACGCCCCTGGACCCCTCAGCTGCGGCTTCGCCGCACATCTTTGAAAGAGAAGGGAGAAGGAAAAAGGTGAAATCATTTTTAATCATAGGGTTAGGCCGATTCGGCCGCAATCTTGCGACACATCTACTGGAACTGGGCAACGAAGTAATGGTTCTGGACCGCGATGAAGAACGCGTAGCGCGCATTGCGAGCGAAGCGACGGCGGCGTGTGTAGGTGACTGCCAGGACGAGCAAGTCCTGGCGTCTCTGGGCATTCGGAATTTTGACGTATGTTTTGTGTGTGTCCGAGACGATTTTCAAAGTTCCCTGGAAGCGACAGCGGCCTTGAAGGAGCTTGGAGCAAAGTATGTGGTAGCGCGAGCAGACCAGGAACGGCAGATCAAGTTTTTGAAGAAAATCGGGGCAGACCTTGTTGTTCATACGGAAATGGATATGGCGCGTCGAATAGCAACTCGTTTTTCCGCCCGCAACGCGTTTGACTACTTCGAGCTGACGCCGAAATACGCCGTATTTGAGATGGAGACGCCGGAAGCGTGGGAAGGAAAAACGGTATTAGAGGTAGATGTACGCCGGAAGTATAATGTGAACATCCTGGGCATCAAGTTCGGAGACGAAGTAGTACCGTTGTTAAACCCGGAGTACCGCTTCCAGGCGGACGCGCATTTGATTATAGCCGGCGACAAGGAAGCGGGCATTGATTTAATGAATCAAATTTAAGCATAATGCCGGCATAAAACCCGAGATTTCGCGCAAGCTGAAATCGGGGTGATGATATGACAGAAGATCGAAAAGCAGTCAACGGTTGTTCGGATGAAATGCCGTGTCTGCGTCTGGAACCGGAAAAGCGGATGTGTCCGATATTCGACCCGGATACGATTGCAAAGTTTCCGGTAGCGCAGCCCGGCAAAATGGGTTTCCGGGTACTGGACAACTTTTGCGAGGAACACATTGAATAAATAGAAATCGAAAACCCTCCGGCTCAGCCGGAGGGTTTTCGAGCATCTCTGAATAATAGAAGTTAGGAAAAATCAAATCTTAACTTTCATATTATTAAGAGGAATTTCCCTGCAAATCTTTTTATCCCGCCAGGAATCCCGCTGGCCGGGCTTGGTGCCGCCACTTTTGACTTTCCTGAGCGCGCTCCTGATGGTTTGCAGCCTGCGCGACACCGGAAGCGTATCACAAAACGTCCTGGCCATTATGGTGACAATCCTGGCAGGCAACATGCCAACTCTGGTATTTCTGGCGATCTGCTGGGCGGCCTGGGAGAAACGCCGCGTACAGAACCAGCTAAATAAAATGAACATCGACGACCTGTAAACAACCGCGGCAATCCGCCGGAAACGGACTGCCGCGATTTTATTGACCATCCGGGTGAACGCCTGTAAGAGAGTATTCCACCCATTCCGCAACGTTGGTCGCATGGTCCCCGATACGTTCCAGGTATTTGGCAACCATAAGCAAATCCAACCCCAGACCGCTGTTGGAAGCGTCGGAGGCAATCAGCGCAACGAGTTCCTGCTTTACCTGGTCAAAAAGGGCGTCAACCTGATCATCCGCCGCGCAGACGGCCCGAGCAAGTTCGAGGTCCCGGCGTACGAAAGCGTTTACGCTGTCGGCTACCATACGGATTACCGCCTGTGTCATATCTGCGATGTGGAGGTTTTCCACCGGCACACGGATAAAGCGGGCCAATTCTGCGATGTCGGCGGCCTGATCGCCAATGCGTTCCAAGTCAGAGATCATTTTCAGGGCGGCGGAAATCTGGCGCAGGTCTCCCGCGACGGGCTGCTGCCGGAGCAAAAGTTTCAGGCATAAATCCTCCACTTCGCGTTCCTGACGGTCCAATTCTTCCTCTGCGTTTTCGGCGACGGCAGCGAGGGAGTCGTCGTTTTTGAGGAGGGCCTCTGATGCGGCGGAAATAGCGGTTTCACAGGTTTCGCCCATTTCCGTCAGTTCCCGGTGAAGCTGTGCAAGCTGTTCACGGAAATAGTTTCTCACAATTGATTCCTCCAAGCAGGTAAAGTGTGGGTTGTCGTCGCAGAGACTGCCGGTTTGCAAAGACATTCGCAGCGGTCGAAAGCTCTTTTTGCCTACTTTTTCTCTCGAGAAAAAGTAGGTCTCTCGGGAAAAAGTAGGTCTCTCGGGAAAAAGTAGGTTTCTCGAGAAAAGCAGGTTAGCCATAGCGGCCGGTGATATATTCTTCGGTGCGTTTGTCGGAGGGCGTGGAGAAAAGCCGCTCGGTTTTTCCGAATTCTACCAGCTCACCCAGCAGAAAAAACGCAGTGTTGTCTGAAATACGCGCCGCCTGCTGCATATTGTGCGTTACCATCACCACCGTATAATTTGCTTTCAGTTCTACGGCCAAATCTTCAATTCGGGACGCAGAAATCGGGTCTAAGGCGCTGGTGGCCTCGTCCATGAGCAGTACTTCCGGCTCCACCGCCAACGCCCGGGCGATGCAAAGTCGCTGCTGCTGTCCGCCGGAAAGCCCCAGAGCGCTTTTTTTCAAACGGTCCTTCACCTCGTCCCAAATAGCCGCCGCACGAAGGGAACCTTCAACAATTTCATCCAGACGCGCTTTCTCTCGGTTCCCGTGGACCCGCGGGCCATAGGCCACATTGTCATAAATGCTCATCGGAAACGGGTTTGCCTTTTGGAAAACCATACCAATTCGTTTCCGCAGCCAGGTAGGGTCCATATGATAAATATCTTCCCCCCGATAGCGCACCTGCCCTGCCACGCGGACAATGGGCGTCAGGTCGTTCATACGGTTCAGGGTCCGGAGAAAAGTGGACTTTCCGCAGCCGGAGGGACCGATTAAAGCGGTGATCTCATGTTCCGGCAGGTTGACCGTGACGCCTCGAAGGGCCTGGTTTTGTCCGTACCACAAATCCAAATGATCAGCTTCCAAAATCGCGGCCACGTCTCCGCCTCCTTATCGTGATCGTTTCCATTTTCGGCCCGCCAGCTTTGCCAGAAGATTCAGCCCCAAGGTCAGCAGCGCTAAAATTGCGGCGATGGCAAAAGCGGCGTCGGTATCGCCCCGTTCATTGGCGTAAAGGTACAGCGCAACGCTCAGGGTGGCGGAAGAATTGGTAAGGGATTCCCACCAGCCATAAAGAACGGTTCCAAAACCGGCAGTAAAGAGCAGGGCGGCGCTCTCGCCTACGATGCGTCCCACCGCCAGAATACAGCCCGTCAGGATTCCGTCGGCGGCGCTTGGCAGAACAACGGTGCGTATGGCGTACCATTTTCCCGCGCCCAGGGCCATAGCGCCTTCTCGGTAAGCGCGCGGAACGGTTTTCAGACTTTCTTGAGTGGTGCGAATGATCGTGGGTAAAATCAGGATGGTCAGCGTAAGGCTTCCGGCCAGGACGCCCGTGCCGAACCCCAGCAGCTGTACAAAAAACAACATTCCCGCCAGTCCGAACAAAATCGACGGCACACCCGCCAGAATTTCGGCGGCGAATTCCACCCAGACCGAAAAACGGTTTCCCTGCGCATATTCCGTCAGATAGACCGCCGCGCCAACACCCAGGGGTAAAACCAGAAGCAGCGTTGTCAAAATGATATAAAGCGTACTGGCGATGTGCGGCAGGAGTCCCGCCGTGCCTTGCAGCATACTGGGTTCTCTGGTGAGAAACGCCCAGGAAACGTAAGGCAGCCCACGCCAGAGCAGGCAGCCCGTCAGGAAAAAGAGCAGAACGCATACCAGAATCCCACTGGCCGTCAGGAGGATTCGTAGGAACAAATCCCGCCGTTTCCGGGCAGGCGACAGGGTTTTATCCATGCTTTCCCTCCTTTTTCACGAAGAAATGAAGCAAGACATTAATACACATAATAAACAAAAACAGCACCAGTCCAATGGAGTATAATGCCATTTGATGCAGACTTCCGGCAGCGGCGTAGGACATTTCTGACGCAATGGCCGTCGTGAGAAACCGGACCGGCGCAAATAAGCTTCCGGGCAAATTCGGCACGTTGCCCGAAACCATAATAATTGCCATCGCCTCACCAATGGCGCGTCCCGCGCCCAGAACCACCGACGCCGCAATTCCGCTGCGGGCGGCGGGGAACGTAACAAAGTACAGCGTTTCCATCCAGGTAGCGCCCAGCGCCAGAGACGCCTCTTCATATTCCCGCGGTACGGCGGCCAGCGCCATTTCCGCCACACTGACAACCGAGGGTAAAATCATGATCGATAACACGATAATCGCCGCCAGCAAGCTCGCGCCGGAGGCCAGTCCAAACGCCCGCTGAATCGCCGGAACCAGAACGATCATTCCCACCAGGCCATAGACAATCGAGGGAATTCCCGCCAGCAGCTCCACCGCTGTCCGGATGACCGCCGCCAGACGGGGCGGCGCGGCTTTGGCCAGGAACAACGCCGCCAGCAGTCCTGCGGGAACCCCCAGCAGCACCGCTCCGGCGGTTCCCGCAACGGACGTCAGCAAAAACGGCAGAATCCCAAACCGTTCCTGTTTCGGAGACCATACGCTGTCGGTCAAAAAGTTCCACAGTCCGATTTCACCTATGGCGGGCAGACCGGACACAATTAAATAAAGGCTGATTCCCAGCACAAACGCAACGGCCGCCATGCCGCAGAGGAAAAAGAAAAGCGACATTGCCCGTTCCATCGCCCTGCGCCGCCGCCGCACAACTTCACGCAAATCCGACATTTGCATCGCCTCCCAGTTATTGTCCCGCAGTTGGAATTGCTCCCGCCTGCCGAATATATTCTGCCGCCTGCGGGGACGCCGCCCAATCAAAAAACGCCTGTGCGCGGTCGTTCAGCGTTCCACGCGTCACGAACACAAAGGGCCGCTGAAGCGCATACGTACCGTTCAAAATGGCTGCTTCCGTACAGGCAACGCCGTCGATGGTCAAAATCCGAATCCCGCCGCGGCCTTCCACCGATGCCAGTGAGGCATATCCGATGGCCTGGGGGTTGTTTCGGACAGCCTCCAGCACTGCGCCGGTCGCGGTCAGTTCCTGGGCCAGAATGCACGCGTCTTCCGTACCAGTGGCCGACTCAAAGCCGTCTCGTGTGCCGGAACCGGATTCCCGTCCGATACAGGCCACAGGACCACTCCGGCCGCCGGCTTCGGACCAGTCGGCGAGGCTTCCGGTGTACAGGCCCGCAAGCTGTTCAACCGTAAGGCTTTCTACGGGGTTGCAGTCGTTCACGAGAACGGCAATGCCGTCCAGGGCAATCACAAATGGAACTAAGCCGGCAGCTTCCTCCTGGGGCGCGAGACTCCGCGACGCAAGGGCAATGTCGCATACGCCGTTTTGCAGGGCTTCCAGTCCTGCGCCGGTACCGGTGGGGTCGTAGACGATTTTTATTTCAGGATGATCCAGCATATAGCGTTCCGCCAGTGTCAGGATAACCCGTTCCACCGATGTGGAGCCGTTGACGGAAACCGTCTGCCCGGCACTGCCGGAATCGCCGCCGCAAGCGCAGACCAGCGACAGAAGCGCCGCGAACAGCAGCGCCGTCATACGTTTCATCGGGAATCCCCCCTTTCCGCGATTTGACGAACTTAGTATGTGTCCTTTTCCGAAAAAAATCCCTGGGCAAGAAAAAGACGGCGTTCAACGCGGCTCTTGTGATTTTCCTGGAATTGTGCTATTGCATGGCAAACAAAAAGAAAAATCGGTTTAAATGGTCGAATTTATGGAATCTCTGGTATTTTTCTTTGAATTTACAGCAATGTCCATGCAACTTTCCGCCGCTCGGCGCATAGACTGACCAACAGTCTCAAATGCAAAGGAGGATGGGCGTGGGCGGAATTGGCGATATCGACGACCTGATTTTTCAAGACTGCTGGATTCCCAGCGACCGCTGACCCTCAGGACGCCGCGTTTGCGGCGTCCACCCGCGGGTTTTCCCGCTGTAATAAGGAGTACGCCTGTCTATGGAATTGATTTTCAATCATGCGCTGCAAAATGTATCGCTTTCCGGCATCCGGCGTTTTGCGGCCCTCGTCCGAAACACGCCGGGCGCATGTTCGCTGACCATCGGCGAACCGGATCAGAATACGCCCGAGGCAGTCAAAAATGCCGCCAAGGCCGCGCTGGACGCCAATCTGACGCATTATCCTCCAAACAACGGTTTTCCGGAACTTTTGGAGGCTATTTCCAAATTTGAAGAACGGGTTCACGGCCTGCGCTACACCCCGGACGAGATCATTCTCACCATCGGCGCAACAGAGGGTTTGTTCATTGCCCTTTCAAGCATCCTGAACCCCGGAAACGAAGTGATTATTCCGACGCCGGCGTTCGGCCTCTATGAAGTGATCACCCGGCTTTGCCGCGGTGTGCCGGTGACGCTGCCGACGGAGAGAGATCGTTTCCAAATCAACCCGGAACACTTGCAGGCCCTCATTACGCCAAGAACAAAAGCGCTGGTGCTGAACTCTCCGAACAACCCCACAGGCTGCGTTTACACCTGTGAAACCCTGGACGCCATATATGACATTCTCCGCAGCAAACCGATTTTCGTTTTATGCGACAATGTATATCAGACGTTGATTTATACGAATAGTTATCGAAATTTTGCCGAATATGCTGAAATGCGGGACAGGATCATCGTTATCCAGAGCTTTTCCAAGCCCTACGCCATGACCGGCTGGCGGGTTGGCTGCTGCCTCGCGGATGCGCCGGTCAAACAGCGGATGCAGGTGTTTCATCAATATGCCGTTGTGTCGGCGCCTGCATTCGTCCAGCCTGCGTGTATGACAGCCCTGGAAACCGATCCCGCTCCTGTCGTCCGCCTTTACCGCAAACGACGGGATTTTGTTTTCCGGCGGCTGCAGAACATGGGCCTGGAAGTCCAGAAGCCCGACGGAGCTTTTTATATGTTCCTTCCAATCCCGGACTGCGGTCTGGACTCCCGGACTTTCTGCGAGAAAATGCTGGCAGAAGGCTTGGTCGGTCTGATTCCCGGCATATACTTCGGTACGGAAGGGTATATGCGCCTGTCTTACTGTTGCTCCGACGAGGAGCTATCGGAGGGCCTGGACCGGATGGAACGTTTCCTGAAAACGCTGTAAGCTCTGGACATCTGGAAAAAAATGTGCTAAACTAAAAGAATCACCGGCGGACACCGCCGGAATGCAAGGAGGTCTCTATTATGTGGGAAAACGATCTTGAATTACAAGAATCTCTCAGCTCGTACACCGCGAAAACCTTTACCTGGATGTTCCTGGGACTGCTGGCGACGTTCGCCGTGGCCGCCGGAGGCTATGTGAGCGGGGCCATTGTCTACGTATTTATGATTCCCTACTTCCATATTATCCTGCTGGTTGCGGAGCTGGCGGTGGTGCTCATCCTTTCCGCCCGCTTACAGCATATGCAGCCGGGAACGGCGCGGGTCCTGTTCTTTGCCTACGCGATTTTGAACGGGATTGTCTTTTCGGCATATTTCCTGATTTTCAGCATGACCAGTCTGGTGCTGGTTTTTGCCATGACGGCGGTTTATTTCGGCGGTATGGCTCTTTATGGGCACTTCACACATACCGACCTCTCCCGTCTGCGTCCGATTCTGATCGGAGGTCTGATTTTCCTGATCGTCTTTGGCGTATTGTCCCTGTTCCTGCCGCTGGGAATGCTGGACCGGGTGGTTTGTCTGATTGGCATTGCAGTCTTTATGGCCTTCACCGCCTATGACACCCAGAAAATCCGGGCTTATTACCAGGCGTACCAGGGAGACCAGGCCATGTTGGAACGGGCTTCCATTTTCTCCGCCCTCCAGCTTTACCTGGACTTCATCAACCTGTTCCTCTATCTGCTCCGCTTCCTGGGCAAAAGCAAACGCTGAACCTGTAAAACGGACGGTTTCCATTCCTGCCCTCTCCAAAAGCCCCTGGAAACACGTTGACAAAAGGCTCGGGTATGTTACAATATAGGCGTACTTGAGGAAAAAACAAAGAAAATGATATTGATTCGGTATGCTTTTGCATACAGGAGGGAGACAGGATGAAATTTTCCAAGCACATTGAGGCGTGTTCTCTATCCCCCATTCGCAAGTTTCACCCCTGCATGGTTGCGGCGCAGGCTCGCGGGATTCATGTGCATCACCTGAACATCGGTCAGCCCGATGTTCCTACCCCCAGGGCGTTTTTCGACGCCGTGCGCAATTTTCAGAGCGATGTCCTGGCCTACGCGCCGTCTCCGGGCGTGGAGACGCTTCTGGAAGCCATGCGGGATTATTACCGAACTATCGGCGTGTCCCTTTCCGTGGACGACATTCTCGTTACCGTAGGCGGCAGCGAGGCGCTGCAAGCGGTTATGGCCTGCATTTTGGAGGAAGGCGATGAAATTCTGGTTCCGGAGCCTTTCTACCCGAATTACACAACTTTTATCAACCTTTCCGGCGGACGAATCCGCCCGATTCCCGCCAGTCCGGAAACGGGGTATCATTACGCGTCGCGGGAAACCATCGAGCCGCTGATAAACGAACATACCCGCGCAATTCTCGTCACCAACCCGGGCAACCCCACCGGCGTTGTCCTGACGGACGACGAAAAGCGGACGCTGGTGGAGATCGCGCAGGAGCATAATCTGTTTCTCGTCAGCGACGAGGTATACCGGGAAATTATTTACAGCGGTGAAGCGCTCAGTTCTATGCTGGAGTTTGAAGATGCAGCGGAAAACATTGTGGTAATTGATTCGATTTCCAAACGGTTTTCTTCCTGCGGCGCACGGGTGGGCGCACTGCTTTCACGAAATCAGCAGTTGATTTCCCACGCCTTGAAGATTTGTCAGGGGCGGCTCTGCGCCGCAACGCTGGACCAAATGGGCGCTGCTGCGCTCTATCAGTCCATGACGCCGGAATACTGCACGGAAGTTCGTGAGGAATACCGCCGCCGCCGGGATGTGGTAGTCGAGAGCCTGTCGAAGCTCCCCGGCGTGCGTTTCCGGTCTCCAGAGGGCGCGTTCTATCTCATGGTGACGCTGCCCGTCGACGACGCCGACAAGCTGCAATACTTCCTTTTGGATGAGTTCGAGGACAACGGCGAGACGGTCATGTATGCGCCCGGCGAAGGCTTTTATGCAACGCCCAACCATGGCCGCAGTGAAATTCGCATTGCATACGTCACCAACCCCGACGACCTGCGTCGTTCCATCGAACTGCTGGGGTTGGGAATTGCGGCATACAATCAGAAACAGGAGGCCAGTCAATGATTCGTCATATTGTGATGTGGAAGTTTCGTCCCGGCACAGAGGCTGAACAAACCCGGTTTCTGGACGGCCTGCGGGGGCTGCAAGGCGTGATTCCGCAGCTTTTGCGCAGCGAGGTTGCCGTCAGCGTCGGGAACGACAATTACGACGCGGTATGCATCTGCGAGTTCGAGAGTCTGGAAACGTTGGAGGCTTACAAAAAAGACCCGCGGCATCAGGCGGTATCCGCACTCTGCAAGTCGATCCGGACGGACCGGGTGGCGGTCGACTACGAATTCTGAGCGCGGCAAAACCTTGATTTGCATTAAGAAACGGCACAGCTTACGGCTGCGTCGTTTCTTTTTCTGTCCGGAAAGAAAACAGGAAATTTCCAAAAACCATTGACAAATCCGACAAAGGCGGGTATCATTAGCAGCGCAGGTGTCAAGACACCTGTAAAATACATATTATTAAAGAAACAGGTGCTTCCAATGGAAAACGTAAAGGCGTTTCTCAAACGCAAGAACATCATTCTCTCTGCCAAACGCTACGGCATCGACGCTCTGGGCGCCATGGCCCAAGGACTTTTCTGCTCCCTGCTGATTGGTACAATCCTCAATACCATCGGCAGTCAGTTTCACATCGGCTTTCTGACGGCCAAGGTCCTTGAAATCAACCAGACCGGTTACACCATTGGCGGGCTGGCCTCCTTCATGAGCGGTTCCGCAATGGCCGTGGCAATTGGCTATGCCCTGCAAGCGCCGCCGCTGGTACTCTTTTCTCTGCCCACAGTGGGCTACGCCTGCAACGCCCTGGGCAAAGCGGGCGGACCGCTGGCGGTTCTGTTTGTGGCGATCATCGCCGCCGAGTGCGGCAAGGCCGTCAGTAAAGAGACCAAGGTGGATATTCTCGTAACCCCCGTGGTGACGACACTGATCGGCATTGGCGCGGCCTGGGTCATCGCGCCTCCGATTGGCGGGGCCGCCAGCGCCTTCGGACGCCTCATCATGGAAGCAACCAACCTGCAGCCCTTCTGGATGGGCATTCTGGTTTCCGTTCTGGTGGGCGTGGCGCTGACGCTCCCGATTTCCTCCGCGGCAATTTGTTCTGTTCTGGGCCTGACGGGACTGGCCGGCGGCGCGGCGGTAGCCGGATGCTGCGCGCAGATGGTTGGATTTGCCGTCATGAGCTTCCGGGAAAACGGCTGGGGAGGGCTGGTGAGTCAGGGCCTTGGAACCTCCATGCTCCAGATGCCGAATATCATAAAAAATCCCCGTATCTGGATTGCGCCGACGGTGACCTCCGCCATCACGGGGCCGATTGCAACCTGTATTTTCCGCATGGAAATGAACGGCGCGGCCATCAACTCCGGTATGGGCACCTGCGGCCTGTGCGGACAACTGGGCGTGTGGACCGGCTGGCTCTCACCGAGCGAACAGGCCATTGCCAACGGTGCGGCGGCCATCGTGCCCGACGCGCTGGACTGGGCGGGGCTGCTTCTGGTTTCCTTTGTACTGCCCGCCGTTTTGTGTCCGCTGATCAATCAGCTTTGCTGTAAGGCGGGATGGGTCAAGCAAGGCGACCTTACGCTGTCCTGAAACATCTCCGATTCCATTAGAGCAAATTAAACATTTCAAAATCCATACAATCAAACTCGACAATCTTTTTCCAGTCGTTTTTCAGACAGAATCCATCCGCCAGGTTTGCCTCATATAATTCATCCAATGAAGCAAAACGAAACTCTCCGCTTCCTTTGTTTGGGCAGCTGCATCTTTGAAAGGAACAATGGTCCTCATAAATGATGATCATGTATTCATTTGGATTGTTTTCAAAATACAGGCTTAATTCTGCTTCCCATTGATACTCCCGGATGCATTTTAGAAGCAATTTTTTGATTTCTTCGAATGTATATCTCATGCCGCCTATTTTCCTCATCTCTATTCACCTGCCACGATTGCGGAATCCCCCTTGCATGAGAGGCGCATTTGTGGTAGAATGGAAAAATACGTAAAGGAGGCAGTGCAGCCATGCAGATTGACTACTATAAGGAACACAGCAGCCGTTTGGGCCGCGATATGGAGTTCAAGGTCTACGGCCACGGCGGAAAACCCGCCCTTGTTTTTCCCTGCCAAAACGGACGTTTCTACGACTGGGAAGGGTTTGGGATGCTGGAAACCTTGAACGACTTCCTGGAAAGCGGCCAGCTCCAGCTGTTCACCGCCGATACCATTGACGGCGAAACCCTCTCCAACACCGCCGGAAACCCCTACGACCGCGTACGGCTTCACGAGGCATGGTTCAACTACCTGATCGAAGAACTGGTCCCCCGCATCCGGGAGATCAACGGCACTGGGCAAGACCTTCTTGCAACCGGCTTCTCCATGGGCGCGTACCACGCGGGCAACGTGTTTTTCCGCCGTCCGGATATCTTCGACAGCGTGATTGCCCTTTCCGGCGTGTATGATACACATGATATGTATAACGGCTACATGGACGAGGTGGTTTATGTCAACGATCCCTGCGCCAGCATTGCCGGAATGCCGGATGATCACCCGTATCTCTCCCTGTACCGGAAGCGGAAAATTGTGATTTGCGTCGGACAGGGCGCGTGGGAGGAGCCGCTTCTGGCCGGAACCCGCCGTCTGGAATCCGTATTGGTTTCCAAGAAAGTCGGGGCATGGTTTGATTACTGGGGCTTTGATGTCAACCACGACTGGCCCTGGTGGAAAAAGCAAATGTGTTATTTCCTCCCCTACATCCTTGGGAAACGATAAAAAAACCGGAGCGCGATTTCCGCGCTCCGGTTTTCATTTCTCGATCACTCGCCCATCGGCGCGCCGCACTGGGGACAGAACTTGCTGTCCGACTCCGCGCCGCAGATCGGGCACTTCTTGCCCGCCGGAGCTTCCTCCTCCACGGGAGCAGCTTCTTCCTTCACCGGCTTGCTGGCTTCCAGCTCCGCGATTTTCGCCTTGGAGGCGTTCACCGCTTCCACCGTGGCCCGTACGGCGTCGGGGATTTCGCCCTCGTACTCGCTGACAAACCACTCGCCAATGATACGGTAATTCTTTTCGATTTCCTTCTGTTCGCCCGCAATGGCGACGTTGATCTTTACCAGCTCGGCAGCGTCCTTGGTTTTGTCCGCCGCCAGGTTCGCCATATCCTTTGCCTTTCTGGTCAGTTCGTCAATGGAAAACGCCATGATTGATAACCCCTTTCCTATTTTAGCCCTGCGGCTTGTTTCCTGAGCTTTAGTATAACGTATTTTTCCAAAAAACGCAACTGAATTTCTCCTTGTTTACAATTCCTTTTCAAACCGGACGCAGCGTGTTCAAAAAATGCTTTTGTTTTCCGAACGGATATGGTATGATGGCAAGGAAGATTTTCAGAAGATGGAGGAAGCGGGATTTATGCGGAAAGTGCGTGTGTTTACGCTGTGCGTCTGGATGACGCTGCTGTTTCTGTCGTCGACGGTTTCGGCGGCGGAAGCGCCTGGAAAGGAGCCGTCGGCCACATTGGCCGTTCCTTCGGCTTCGGGAGCGCTTCAGGTAAGGGGGACACAGTTATGTGACGCGTCGGGAAACGCCGTGCAGCTGCGGGGTGTAAGCACCCACGGACTTGCGTGGTTTCCGGCATATGTGAATGAGGCGTGCTTTCGGCAGCTGCGGGAAAACTGGAACGTGAATGTTGTGCGTCTGGCGATGTATACGGAAGAATCCGGCGGCTACTGTTCCGACGGCGACCAGAACGCCTTGAAGGCGCTGATTGACAAAGGCGTTTCGTACGCCGTGGCGCAGGATTTATACATTATCATCGACTGGCATATTCTCTCCGACGGAAACCCGAACCGTCACCTGCCGGATGCAAAGGCTTTTTTTCAGGAAATGTCCGCCAAATACGCAGAGTGTCCGAATGTTCTCTACGAGATCTGCAACGAACCAAATGGAGGCGTAAGCTGGGAGGAAATCAAACGCTATGCGGAGGCGGTAACGGGCGTCATCCGCGCCAATGCCAGGGACGCCGTTGTTCTGGTCGGGACGCCTAACTGGTCACAGTTCGTCGACCAGGCCGCTGCAAACCCGATTACCGCCTATGACAACCTGATGTACACCCTGCATTTCTATGCGGCAGCGCACACGGATAATTTGCGGAACGCGATGGTTTCGGCGTTGAAACAAGGATTGCCGTTGTTCGTGTCAGAGTATGGCATTTGCGACGCCAGCGGAAACGGCGCAGTCAACACGGCCCAGGCGGACCAGTGGGTTCAGACCATGGACCAGTACGGCGTAAGCTATGTGGCGTGGAATTTGTCCAACATGGCGGAGACCTCCGCCATTCTCCGCAACGACTGTCTGAAAACCTCCGGCTTTACCGAGGACGATTTGAGCGTGTCCGGGAAATGGCTGTATCAGATGCTGACCGCAGAAAAACGAACGTCTTCGCCGCCCGCGCCAAAGAAAGCGCCTCCGCGGGGCCGCGCGCCCGACGCAGGAACGGGAATTTCCTGTACGGCGGTTCTGCAAAACCAATGGGAGTCCAACGGCGAGTATTTCTGCAAATATATGCTGATTCTCCAAAACCTTGGCAAAACGGATTGCAGTTCCTGGCGCGTCGAGGCGGTGTTTGACGGTCCGTTTTCCATGGAAAACGGCTGGAATGGAGATTATTCCGTGAACGGAAACGCCCTGCGCATCACGGCGAAGGACTACAATTGCCGCATTCCGGCTGGCGGGACTGTGAAAAATGTCGGCTGGATTGTGAAGGGAGGTCCGGGGCTGAAATTACAAAATTGTACCATTTTTTAAGCTGTTTCCCTGTGTTGGACGGGTTTTTCCGAGACCGGAATGGGAACAAAAGGTAATTTGATCAATATTATAAGAAAGAGTTGAAATAAGGCAGGCAAATATGCTATACTATTTCTTGTATGTAAGCCCCCTGGCGTAAATTGTGTTTCATTTTGAGAGAGGATGAGTTTCCATGCGCAACAGTATCAAAAAAATGGTTGGCGTCCGTGTGATTGCGGCATTGGCCTCTGTGCTTTTGTTCAGCATCATGATGACAGTGAACATCCTGAGCATCGAAAGCACGCAGAAAAAAAGCACGGCGGCGAATGACCTTCTGTCCCGCGTGCAGAGCGCCGAAACCGCACACTACAAATGGTCCAGCAACCTGAGCAATGCCCTGTATGCCGGAACCGAATTCACCGGCAGCATTGACCCCACTTCCTGCATCCTTGGTCAGTGGCTCTACGGCGAGCCCGGCACCGATGACGCGTCCATTCTGGCGTTGCGGCAGGAAATCGAGCCGATTCACAAGGAACTGCATGAATCCGCTACCTACGTGCTGGGCCTGAGCAGCGCCGCCCGGGCACAGACCTATTATCAGGAGACGATTCAGGCAACCCTGAACACGCTGGTCGGCAAGCTGGACAACGTAGTCGCCCGGGGCGCCGAGCTGGACGCCGCCTGTGAAGCCAGCATGAACCGTACCCTTGTGGTTATGCACGTTACCTCCATTGTCGGCCTGGCGCTGGCGCTGTTCTGCCTGGTCAGTCTGGTGTTTTATGTCCTGCGTCACGTGGTCGCGCCGATTATGCGCATCACCGAGGCCAGTGAGCCGATCCGGGAAGGAAATCTCTCCCTGCACCTGGATTACAGTTCCACCAACGAGCTTGGGAAACTCGCCAAAACCCTGGAAAGCTCCATGGCCCAGATTCATACCTATGTGGAGGACATCAACCGCATTATGGGCGAACTGTCCCAGGGAAACTTTGATGTACGTACCTCCGCAACTTACATCGGCGATTTCCGCTTGATTGAGGAATCCATTTCCAGTTTTACATCCAACATTTCCGCAGCGTTCAGCCTGATCAATCAGGCCGAACACGACGTTTCCGGTCATGCGGAACAGCTTTCCAGCGGCGCACAGGCGCTGGCTCAGGGCGCTACCGAACAGGCCAGCGCCGTCCAGCAGCTGTACGCAACCCTGGATGACCTCTCCAAGAGCGCCACAAGCAATGTGAAGGCCGCCAACGAAATTCAGAAGAACGCCAGCCTCACCGCAGAGCAGGTAACGTTGAGCGGCAAGCAGATGGAAGAAATGGTCGCCGCCATGAAGAACATTACCGATGCGTCCGAGCAAATCAGCAAGATCATTGCCACAATTGAAGACATTGCGTTCCAAACCAACATCCTTGCATTAAATGCCGCCGTGGAAGCCGCCCGGGCCGGTTCCGCGGGCAAGGGCTTCGCGGTCGTAGCCGACGAGGTGCGCAGCCTGTCCGTTCGTTCCGACGAGGCCGCCAAGGCCACCAAGGAGCTGATTGACAATTCCGTCCAGGCCACCACCCAGGGCAGCCGGATCGTGGATGAAGTGTCCCAGTCCCTGAAGAAGTCTCTGGAACTGGTGATGAACGCCAACGACGCCATTGGCGTGATTGCGGAAGCTATCCAGGGCGAAGCGGAATCCATTGCCCAGGTGACGGAGGGCATCGGACAGATCTCCGCCGTTGTGCAGACGAACTCCGCCAGCAGCGAGGAATCCGCCGCCGTCAGCGCGGAGCTGTTCGAGCAGGTCCGGACGCTGCAAGGCGAAACCCGGAAATTCCGCCTCAAAAAAGACGGCGCGGCTTATTAAGGAAACCGTGTGCAGGGGCGGACCCGTTGTGTCCGCCCTTCCCCTTATTTCCGTTGCACGATTTGGGAGGAAAACAATATGCAATACAATCTGACGCCAGTGGAAATTTTGAAAACACTTGGGTTCGACCAGCCGGCAGGCCGGGAGCGCCTGCAAGCGTTCCAGGAAACCGCGCAGGTCTCCTTGCCGAAAGTTTACACTGCGTTTATGGAATATGCCATGGACTGCCCCCTGTTGGGCACCTCTGACATTTGGTGCGGGCAGATGGTTCCCTTTGAGATGGAGCCGCGGTTTCTGTACGATGACCTGTCCGACGAGGAAAAAGCGGAGGTCTGTAATTACCTGGTTATTGGCAGCGACTACGCGGCGGGCATCGTCGAGTTTGGCCTTCGCGTGGAGGACTTGGGGCAGGACGACCCGCCGGTGTATATGCAGCATGAGGCGAACCCCCGGACGCAGTGGGACCCCGCCTATGAAACGCTGACGGATTACCTCCGGGAGGTCACGCTCAACGCCCTGGCGTTGGTGGAGTACTCCACCGCCGAGGAGGAAATCGAGGAATGCGGCTGGCGATATACGGATTACTCTATGGACTATTGGGAGGCCCACGCCGAGGATGAAGGGGAGTGCGACGATTCCGTAACGGAGGAGACCCTCCGGCAAAAGGGAATCGACCCGGAGCAGGTCCGGTGGTGCGAATGCACGTACACCGGAAAAACCTTCTGCTGCTACGACGAGGCGTCCGATTTGTTTTACGTGGGCCGCTGGGATTTTGACGAGGAAAATACCCTGTATATCATTTCCCGTACGGACGGCGCGGAAGAAGACGACGATTAACCCCATAAAGCGAGGGACGGTATGATTTCAGTCATACCGTCCCTTTGAATTCCGGGCCGATTCTCACGCCACCGCAGAAAACGGCGTACGCTTTTCGTTCTGCTGTTCCTGCTGGGCCTGCTGCTGTTGCTGCTGGGCGTCGCTGTTATCGGCCTTGGTCGTGGTGGTGGTGGTTCCGCCGGAGACGTAGGCTTCGCCGCACTCCGGGCAGATATCCGTATGGATGGTCACATTCTGGCTGACGACCTTGCGGTCCTCACGTTCGGCCTTGGCCTGTTCCCGGACAACATGTTCCATCTCATGCCCCCGCACCGCAGACGCAGCCTGTTCCGGCGCGATGTTGGTGGGAGTCTGGAAGGAAACGCCCATATCGTCCGACTCATCTTGATACTTGCGTTCCTTGCAGGTCTGGCATTCGCCCTCTTTCATGGCCGCCTGAGCCGCTTCCGCGCCCAAAGGCCCCTCTTTGCCCGGGACCTCCGGCGTATCCGCGTCCAATTGCGGCACTTCAGCCTTTTCGCCCGCCAGCTTCGGCGCTTTCTGCGTCATCTCCGGCAGGGGTTCCTCGTACTGAATCCGCATCCGTACCGCCATTTCCACGGGGTCCGCGCCCTCGCGGATCGGAAGACCCAGTTTTCCGGCGCCCTTCGCCTGGGCGGAAACCGGTTTTGCCGCGTCTACCGGCTGTACCGGAGTTTCCGGGGAGGCGGATTTGCGGGCAGTCCAGACGCCGCCGGTTTTCGGGGCCTGTCGGGCATCCTCCACCGCCGTCGGACGCTGCTGCGCGTTTTCCATTGCGGCAGGGCTTTGCCGCTGCATACGATACCAAGAGGTATATGCTGACGCGCCCACTCCTGAGATTCCATTGATCATCGTGTCAACCCTCCCAAATTCCATTCGAGATTCACATTATTATTATAGCATTTTTTTCCCAAATAGCAAGCCCTTCCTGCATTTTTTCCATCCGGCAAAAGACAGAATTCTCCATATATTTTAGCAAAAACAACAAAAAATCAGTTGACATTTCGGCGGAAGGGCAGCATAATGAAAGATATCCACGGAAAGGGGAAAATCTATGGACACCATTTATATCACCGGGCACCGAAACCCGGATACCGATTCCATTGTATCCGCCATGGCCTACGCCGCCCTGAAGAACGCTTTGGGCGACCGCCAATACACCGCCGCCCGTCTCGGTCAGATCAGCGACGAGACCCGTATGGTTCTGGATCGCTTCGGGTTTCAGCCGCCCCGTATTATTTCCAACGTCCGTACACAGGTCCGAGACCTGGATTATGATACCCCGCCGACGCTTTCTGCCGCTCTGGCGATCAGCCGCGGGTGGCAGACGATGCAGAAAAATAAAATCTCTGTTCTTCCGGTCTCCAACGAGGATGGCACCTTGCTTGGAATGCTCTCCGCAGGCGACGTCGCCAACTATGACATGATCTCCATTCGCAATCCGGTTGTGAATGAAATTCCGGTCTATAATCTGTTGTCAGTTCTGGAGGCGAAAATTCTCAACGAGACCGGCAACGTCCGGCAGTTTGTCTCTGGTGAAATTACCGTCGCTCTGCCGGCCAGCCGGGAAAACCTTCTGTTTTCCAAACAGCACAGCATTGTCGTCTGCGGCGACCAGCCGGAAATGATTCGTCGGGCGCTGGACCTCAACGTCGAGTGTGTGATAGTCTGTCAGGCGGAGGTCTCCGCGGAACTCCTGAACACGGAATGCGAAACCTGCATTATCTCTACGCCCTTTGACGCCTACCAGGCTGTACGTTTGATCTGCCATGCTCTGCCGATTTCCCGTATCTGCAAAAGCAAGGACCTCGTTTGCTTTCACCTGGACGACTATATCGACGACGTACAGAACACCGTTCTGGAAAGCCGTTTCCGGGCGTACCCGATCTTGGACGAAGAGGAACGGGTCGTCGGAATGCTCTCCCGGTTCCACCTGCTGCGTCCCCGCCGGAAACGGGTCGTGCTGGTGGACCACAACGAAAAATCCCAGTCTGTCGTCGGACTGGACCAGGCGGAGATTCTGGAAATCGTCGACCATCACCGTCTGGCGGACATCGAGACCAAAAACCCGATTTACGTCCGGAACGAGGCCGTCGGCAGCACCACCACCATTGTGGCGGAGATGTATCAGGAAAAGGGCCTGATGCCTACGGCGAACATGGCGGGTCTGATGGCGGCGGCCATTGTGTCGGATACGGTCATGTTCAAGTCCCCCACCTGCACCCAGCGGGACGTCGACATGGCAACCCGTCTGGCGCGGATTGCCAACGTCACGCTGGAGGCCATGGGCGAGCTCATTTTCTCCGCCAGCTGCGGAGACGACAAAACCGCCGCCGCCATGCTGAATACGGATTACAAGGAATTCCACATTGCAGGGCATAACCTGGCTGTCAGTCAGATCACTACCATGGACTCCGCACGGCTCCTGGAGCGGCAGGAGGAATTTCTGGATGTGATGCGGAACCTCCGGCAGAAACGGGGACTGAGTACGGTGGTGCTGATGATTACCGACGTGCTTCTGGAAGGTACGCAGCTGATGTTTGTCGGCGACGAGGACACCATCCGTCAGGCGTTCAACCTCAAGGGGGAGGAGAACACGGCCTTTTTGCCGAAAATCATGTCGCGGAAAAAGCAAGTCATACCAATGCTTTCAGCCCTCTGGGGATAAGCGGGGCGGAAAACACAGCGTTGACTTTCGGCAATGGGCGGCTTATAATTTACCTTGACCAATTTCAGGGCCTGCCCTGTAAATTTCAACAAAAGGAGTCTTACATTATGCTGGATATCAAAATCACAAAAGCGAGCGTCCTGAAAGAAAAACCGGATGAAACCAACCTGGGATTCGGTAAGATTTTCACGGACCATATGTTCCTGATGGACTACACCCCCGCCCAGGGCTGGCACGACCCCCGCGTCGTTCCATACGCACCCTTCCAGCTGGAGCCGGCCTGCGTGGTGTTCCATTACGCCCAGGAGCTTTTTGAGGGTCTGAAGGCTTACCGCACCGCGGACAACACCATTCAGCTGTTCCGTCCCGACTGCAACGGCCAGCGTATGTTCGACTCCTGCGACCGTATGTGCATTCCCCCGATTCCGGTGGAGGACTTTGTACAGTCCGTGAAAACGCTGGTGGAAGTGGAAAAGGACTGGGTGCCGCACATTGAAGGTTCATCCCTTTACATCCGCCCGTTCATCATTGCGACGGACGTCGGCATGGGCGTCCACGCCAGCAAGAATTATACATTCTGCATCATTTGTTCCCCTTCCGGCGCGTATTATCCCGAGGGCATTGACCCTGTGCGCATTTACGTCGAGGACGAGTACATCCGCGCGGCCCCCGGCCTGACCGGCGCGGCTAAATGCG
The DNA here is from genome assembly GCA_947382875.1 of uncultured Oscillibacter sp. Taxonomy (GTDB): domain Bacteria; phylum Bacillota; class Clostridia; order Oscillospirales; family Oscillospiraceae; genus Oscillibacter. The sequence goes on from CANDBG010000006.1 coordinate 51,354, forward strand.
GCGGCAACTACGCGGCGTCGGTGAAGGCGGGCGAGCTGGCGGAACAGAAGGGCTTTGCCCAGGTGCTTTGGCTGGATGGCGTGGAGAAAAAGTATGTCGAAGAAGTGGGCGCCATGAACATTCTGTTCAAAATCGACGGCAAAATTTATACGTCGGCCTGTGTGGGTACGGTGCTTCCGGGCGTCACCCGCCGCAGCTGCATCGAGCTGCTGCGGGATTGGGGCTACGAGGTCATTGAGGGCAAGCTCGCCATCACCGACGTCATGAAAGCCGGACACGAGGGCCGTTTGGAGGAAGTCTTCGGCACCGGCACAGCGGCGGTGGTGTCTCCGGTGAAGGAGCTGGACTGGAAGGGCGACAAAGTGTTCATCAACGACAGCAAAATCGGTCCCCTGACCCAGAAGCTCTACGACACCATGACAGGGATGCAGTGGGGGCGTCTGGCGGACAACAAGGGCTGGATTGTCCCGGTCTGCAAGGGCTGACGCCCAAACGTTTTCCTAATTTCTAAGAACAAGAGCGTTTTCAGGCAAGTGCTTGAAAACGCTCTTTTTTGCCCCGGAAAATCATTCCTCCAGAGGCCGGAACCGCTTTCGGATAATTGTCGCGAACTTTTCCGCCTCCGAGCCGGGAACCCCGTATATAATCAGTCCGGGCGTACCATTTCCTCTAAATATCCAACCACTGATCTCGGTCACGCTCTCCGGAATGGTGATTTCCTCCAACGCCAAACATTCTTGAAACGTGTAAGGTTTCAAAGTCTTTACACCCTTTGGAATCACGATTTTGCTCAGACTCTGGCACGCATCGAAAGCGCCCGCTTCGATTTTCCGCACGCTTTTCGGAAGGTCAACGGCGGTCAGCGCGCGACAATTGTCGAACGCCAATTCCTCAATGGACAGCAAGCCGTCCGGAAGATGTACCTTCGTCAACGTTGTGCAGTTTTGAAACACCATCTCTTCCAGCTTTTTGATTCCCGTTGGAATGGTGATGCTTTTCAAAGCGGCGCAGTCTCCAAAAGCATGGACGCCAAGTTGTTTCAGTCCCTCGGGCAGCGTGACGCTCTCCAAATTGTTGCAGCAGAAAAACGCATAGCCTTCTATGGATGTAATGCCCTGTGGGATGGTGACGGACTTGATTTTGTCCCGGCCTTCCCGCACGGCTTTGGTCAAGCCGCTCGCGAAGGGAGAAAACGCATTCGCGCCAATGACCATCACCGGGTTTTTGCCGATGATTTCCGGAACGTACACGTCTCCGCCGGTCCCCTTGTAGCCGGTGATGCGAATGGAGCCGTCCTCCTGCTTTTCGTACCGCCAGGTCTGCTTCATGATGTAAGCGGAATTCGGGTCGGCGTTAAGGAACTTCAGGTCTTTGGCCTCCTGCGCGGCGGCTTCTTTGGCCAAGTCCGCCGTACGGTTTTTATAATCCATCAATACGGCGGCGTGTTCCGACTTTCCCTCTTTCAGCGCCTGCTCGATCAGCTTTTCCCGCGTGGCGATGCTCTTGAGGTAGCCGCGTTCCAGACAAATCACCAGCGTGCCGGTGTTGGCGGCGTTCAGGGAGCCCTTGAGCAGCTTGGTCGTGTCCATTTTTTCCGGCAGTTTGGCCTCGTCCAGAAGACGCCGCACCAGTTCGGGCTTCTCCTGCACGGACTGAATCAGCGCCAGGGACGCCTGGAATTTGTTGTTCTGCGCGGCCATGATGTCCAGAATTTGGGGAATGAACTGGTATTTTTTCTCAAGGGGCAGCTCGCCAAGGGGCATTCCGCCAGAGAAAGTCGTATAATGAAAGTGATTGAACTTGACCTGTTCTTCCAGCATGGCGTCAACAAAGGACTGTTTTTCTTCTACAAAGACGGTCCAGAGTATTTCTTCCCAGCCACAGTCCGGTTTTGCGGACTCCCTGTGAATCAGCCAGCGGAGAATGGCGATCCGTTCTTCCTCCGGAATGGCGGGACGTTCCTGGCCGTCCACAGAAATGTGTTCACGGATTCCCCGCAGGTCGCCGAAGGTGTCCTGGTCAAACAAGGTATCCGCCGTAATCATGTATGCAAACTGGTGGTATACAGTCTTTTTGCTGAATCCGTAGTAGACGGTATAAGTGTCATATTTGGATTTGAGGGAGGAATCCAAACGGGAGTAACGGAACGTCGCTTTTGCTTTCGCTAACCGCTGGACCATCGCCAAACTGCCGAAGCGGCAGGCAAGTCCCAAGGCGCGGGCGGTGAACTCGAAGGTTTTACAGCCCTTGATGACTTCTTCCAGCTTCTCCATGTCGCCGGAGAGGACCGTCTCTTCCAGAAGCAGTACCTTCCTCTGTGCGCTGAGTTTGGCGTAGGAATTGACGGGCGCGCCTTTGCCGCGCTTGACGGGTTCGACGCCGTAATACGCCCGGACCGCTTTCTTCACGGCAACAGGACGTTTTTCCGCCGCTTCCAGAATCTCCTTTTTGTGGTTCTCCGCGTACTTTTTGTACTGGTCCGCTATGGCTTTCTTGGTGTAGAGGGACGGATTGACGCAGTAACCCAGGGCCAGAAGAACCTTTTGCTCATTGGAAAACATTTTTTTGTCCGGGTTCTGCCCGAGCGCGGCCAGAATCACACGGGGACAGCGTACAAAGGCATTCTTTTCAAGATCCGTCAAGCTCGCCGGCAGATCGACCCGAACCAGTTTTTTGCAGCCATCAAAGGCGAAGTCTCGAATCGTCTTTACGCCCTCGGGAATCTGGATGGATTCCAGAGCCTTGCAGTCATAGAAAGCTAGACCCTCAATTTCCCGAAGGGTCCCAGGAAGCGTAACGCTGGTCAGGCTGGTGCATTTCATAAATGCGCCGCCTTTGATTTCCGCGACGCCCTCCGGAATATTGACGACGGTTAAACCGGTGCAATCACTGAACAAGGAACTGCTGATTTCCGTGATTCCGTTCGGAAGCGTGACGCTGGTCAGGCCGGTACAGCCAGAAAACGCATGGCGGCCGATTTCTTTCACAAGTTCTGGAAGCGCAAGTCTGGTCAGGCCAGTACAGCCAGAAAACGCGTCAGGGCCGATTTCCGTAACGCCCTCCGGAATGTGGATTTCCGTCAGATGCTCACACTTACAGAACGCGTCGTCGCCGATGCTCTTGAGGCCCTTCGGAAGCGTGAGGTCTGCCAGGGCGGAACAGTAGAAGAACGCGTGTCTATCGATCCTGGTGACGCTATCCGGAATCGTGATGCCGGTCAGATTTTCGCAGTGCGCGAACGCGCTGTCACCGATTTCCATAACGCTCTCCGGAATCTTGAGTTCCGTCAGGCGGGGACAGTTCCGGAACAGATCGCCGCTGATTTTCGTGATGCCATTTGGCAGGATGACGCTGGACAGATTGGTGCATCCGCAGAACGCGGCGGCACCGATTTCCGTGACATTTTCCGGAATCTTGAGTTCCACCAGACTACGGCAATCCATAAACGCGTAATCGCCGATTTTTGTGACCGTCTCCGGAATCTCGATTTCGGTCAGGCCGCTGCACCTGCTGAACGCGCGGGCACCGATTTCGGCAACGCCCTCCGGAATGGTGAAGCGGGTCAAGCCATTGCAATTACAGAACATTTTATCGCTGATTTTCAGGATGCTCTCCGGAATTTCCAGGCTGACGAGTCCTTTGCAGCCACTGAACGCGGCGTCGCCGATTTCGGTGGCTCTTTTGGGGATGGTGAGGCTGGTCAGGCTCTCGCAGTCCAGGAACGCGTTGAAGCCGATCACGGTGACGCTCTCGGGAATGGTAATGCTGTCCAGTTTTTTACAGCCGCCGAACGCGTCGTTTCCGATTCGCGTGACGCCCTCCGGAATGGTCACTTCGGTCAGGCCCTCGCAGTTCAGGAACGCCTGGTCGCCGATGTTCGTGACGTCCTCCGGAATGGAGACGCGGCCGCCGGAGCCGGTGTATTCGAGCAGCACGCCTTTTTCGATGATAAATTCTTCCATCTTTGCTGGTTCTCCTTTGTCGTTACAGATTCGCGGAAAGTCGAAAAACGTTCGTTCTTACAGTGTAGCATATCCTTTCCGGGAAAACAAGACAGGACCGCAGGAGCGGACCTGTGTATCCACCCGTCCCCTGCATTGAAACAATTTTTCACGGTTTGCACGAACCCGCAGAAAAGTCAATCCCCGCTCACCATATTCTAAGGCGAGCGGGGATTTTCAGAAATTCTGTGAATATTTACAGGAAAATACTGACAATCTGTTTTGATTGAGCGGGGACGTTTGGACCACTCTAATCCTCAGCGTGACCACACTGAGGGCAGACGTTTCTCTCCTTTGTACGCTTAATTATCATCGCCTTCCAGCTCGAACCGCAGGTATGGCATCTCCACCACACCTCTTTACTAAGGACAGCCCGTCCCACTTGTACGGCTGGACACTTGTGCTTCCCACTCGTGGCCTTCTTTACATCTCCACCACACTTTCCGATTAGAGCGCGGCAAAAGTTTTGCCGGGTCAAGTCCTTCATTTTTTTCGGGGTGCCACTCTCTCATCAGCGCTGGATAGAGCACAGCAAGGTTATGGTCCTGTGTTGGACGTTTTCCGGAACAATAAGGGCAGCCATGGCCCAAATGACTGCGGTTGCCGACACGCGCCTGCCATTCGTGCCCTCTCTCACACCTCCACCAGACCAGCTTTCCCGAAGAAAAGGCGACTGTCGAAGGATTTAATCCTTCGTTTTTTCGTAATTCCACTCGTAAGCAAGTTTTGGTCTTCGAGTTACGAGAGCATTCTCCGAGCTGACCCTATGCCTAGAGCAAAAAGGGCAGCGGCAGCCTTTGCTGAAATCACGTACTCTCATGTCCCATTCATGGACATCTCCACCATACTCTTTTCCCTGAGCTTACCGTCACATTTGAAGGGGTACACGAACCGTTTTTTTCGTAATTCCACATTCTCTGTGCGATTTTTGGATAGTGAAACAGGAGGGAATTTTCAAGGCATACTTTTTTATTGGCACAATAAGGGCAGCCAGTGCCTTGATAGCGATTGCGAACGGCCGCCTGCCACTCATGCCCTTTTTTGCATTTCCACCAAACCTTTTTCCCGGAATTATAGGATACCATTGCAGGCGTGAGCTGTCCATTTCTATTTGTATGCCATTCCGTTATGAGATGGGGAGCTTTCTCTTGCAAGCTGTTTTCCTTGCGCCTGGACATATAGGCGGACAAGATCTTTGCCCTGTCACGCTGGATATCCGGCCGTGTGACCAGTGAAAGGCCATACTGCTCGTTGAGCCGCTGGACCAGCAAGCGCATGATGTTTTCCAAAAAAAGATAATTTTTGTAGCTACCGACGGGACACCAGAGAACATAATCGCCAGGAGGCTGTTCCTGCCCGGCGAGCGCCTCTTTGATATGAAATACAGAAATGCCTGCTTCCTTCAGCAACTGATCCTTTTTGGCCTCTTTCTCCTGCTTTTCTATTCCGCCATGGTAAAAACTTCCATCACATTCAATCGCCAGTTTTAGAGACGGGAGATAGATGTCTGTTTCCGTACCTTCGATTTGGATTCGATTTTCTGCATCGGAAAACAAAAGTTTTAAATAGTAATAGATTGCTTGTTCCGGAAAGGAGGTTCCACATTCTTTCTGGCAAATGGGGCAGTTGCTGAGACGGGAGGAAGTACGGTTGCATATTTTCGACTTCCATTTCACATCGGGATGGTAATGACAGCGCCACCAGGTTTCCCGCTCCGAATGCGGGAGATAGTCCGATGGAACACCGTCATTTTTTTCATACAGCCACTCCTCGGCTACAAATGGAAATTCTGTTGCCAGGTTATACTCCGGGCTGGCCAAGCGATGGCTGCAATAGGGACACTCCCTATTGTTTGATGTGCGTGAATTGGGGGAGGCCCGCCAGCGGTGCCCGCTGCGGCACCGCCACCAATAAGGCTTGTTCGTTTTTGGGAATATTTCTTTCGGCGAAATGCCGTTCCGCTCGATGTCAAACTCCCCGGCAATCTGGGGATACTTCGCCGCCAGACTGTTAACGGAGCGGTTCAGATATCGTCCGGAGCAGAAGGGGCACTCTTTGGATTTGTGGTGGATTCTTCGTTCGATTGACTCATACCAGCGATGTTCGGGGAAATATTCGCAGACCTAGGCGAATGGAAGCGCTCACGTGGACGGCTGCGGGGCGTCCGCCCTTCGTTCCGATAAGGGCATAAACCTTTGTGCAGCAAAAGGGTCAACCGCTTTTCCCGTGTTTCTTTCAGCGCCCGCATTTTTTGTTTATTTCCATGGAAATGACCCCTCTGTTTTTAATCACAATGACGGGAAAACGCCTGCTTTCAGGGTCTGCCTTCCATTGGAAAATTCTTCCTGCGCGGCTGTGCTCTGTCAGGAAGTTCGGCAGAGCGTTTTTTACCCGTTGGCGGTTTGTGCTGCAACAAGCGCTGTGGAGGCCGCTGACAAACCAAAACACCACACGAAGGTGGTTTTTATCCATACGCCATAAATGCCTGTTCCCCTGTAAGCCTTCACACAATCATCTCTTTGACGATTCAAAGAAATAAAAAATATAGTCTTGATTTTCACCCGATGTCCATGTTAAAATAAACTTTATTAGGTTGTAAAAAGCCAGCAACAGAGCAGGGAGGAAATACGATGAAAAAACGTATTCTAGTGGTGGATGACGACGCCATGAATCTGGTAAGGACCATGCGGATTCTGGAAAACAAGTACGAAGTGGTTTTGGTGGATTCCGGAATGAAGGCGCTGGAGAAGATGCAGAACCAGAAAATTGATTTGGTCCTGCTGGATATCGAGATGCCCAAAATGAACGGGTTTGAAACCTTCGAGCGCATGAAGGACATTGCCGCCAATATGCCCGTGATTTTCCTGACAGCCTCCGGCCTGGAAGACGATGTGCTCAATGCGATCAAGCTGGGCGCGGTAAATTATCTCGTGAAGCCCTTCGCTCCCCAGGAGCTGCTGCGGCGTGTTGCGCAGGAGTTTGAAAAGCAATGAGGGCGGAGGAGCAGACAGGCAGACATCTGCTGCTGGCGGTAATCACTGCGGTTTTTAGCGGGATGCTGGCGCTGGTTACGGTGGTCATGGCTTGGGAGCTTTGGATGATTCCGCTGATGACGGTTGGTTGTTTGTGCGTGTGGCTCCTGCACATTGCAAGAATTGGTTCGGATGTGTTCTATGAAAACCTGTGCGCCGGGATGCTGCTCATTGAGTTCTTCTTCTTTGGCGTGCATGCAACCAGCCTTTATGACCTGCCCGTCGTGGCCTGCGTTTTAATCCTGGCGCTGTTCATGCTGAACAAAAAATGGATTCTCTATGTGATGCTCTCCCTGTATATGCTGGCGCTGGTATATCAGGGGGTGATTCTCCATACCATTTCCTATCAGATGAAGCCCCTGGCGGCATTCCGCCTGGGGCTTGGTGCCGTTGTCACCGTCGGCGCGGCGCTGCTGGCCGCCTATTGGATTAACCAGCGCAGCGCACAGCGCAAGCGGTACGAGCGCGTTTTTTCGGAGCTGGAAACCATGGGAAAACAGAACGCCGTTTTTTTGTCGAACGTGTCTCACGAGCTTCGTACGCCGATCAATATGGTCATTGGCATCAGTGAGGTGGCCCTTGGCCGGGAGCTTTCCCCGGAGATTCGGACGGATATGACATCCATCAAGTTAGCCGGAAAACGTCTGTCCAACCAGATCAACAATATGCTGGACTATACCGAAATCGTCGAAGGAACCCTGACCCCCGCCAAGGATGAATATATGATTACGTCTGTGCTCAACGACGTCATCACGACAACCGCGCTGCAAACGAACCGTCAGCATCTGGAACTCGTCTTTGACATTGACCCAAAAGTACCGGCGGTTCTCATCGGAGATTCGGAAAAAATTTCGCACGTGCTCAAAATTCTGGTGGAAAACTCCATCAAGTTTACCGAAGAGGGCGGCATCAATGTCCAAATCGGGTTCCGACAGGAGACCTACGGTGCAAACCTGGTCATCAACATCCGCGATACCGGCATTGGCATGACCGATTCCCAGCTGACGCAGATGTATGATGTTTTTTATCAGGCGGATTCCAGCAGCAGCCGGTTTGCGGGCGGCCTGGGCCTGGGACTCCCAATCGCCCGGGGCCTTCTGAACGCAATGGGCGGCTTTATTCATTTCGAGGCCATCGGACAGCAGGGCCTCCATGCAAACATCGTGATTCCCCAGGGCGTCAAGGACGAACGTCCGTGCATCACGCTCAACCACGCGGACCAGCTGTGCATCGCGTGTTATTTCCGTCCCGAAAAGTACAGCTGTGATGAAGTCCGCGAATATTACGACGGCCTGATTATGAACCTGGTGCAGGGCCTCAACATCGAAGGCTATCAGGCGCATAATTTCGAGGGCCTGCTCAAGTTACAGCGCAGCCATACCCTGACGCACGTCTTTATTGCCCAGGCGGAGTACGAGGAAAACCGGGCGTACTATGAACGATTGGCCAATACCCTCCGGGTGGTTATTATCGCGGAACGGGAGTTCACTCTGGAGAGCGGAAGCCGTCTGCTGGTCATACATAAACCCTTTTCGGCCCTCTCCGTGGCGAACCTGCTCAACGGTGAGAGCGGTGAACGCGGCTTTGCCGAAGATCAGGCCGCCGGCCGCCGGCCCTTTACCTGTGAAGGGGTCCGGGCCCTGGCGGTGGACGACGAGGAAATGAACCTCGTGGTTGCCAAGGGCGTGCTGGGAAGCTATGGAATCGAAGTGGATACCTGTCTGAGCGGACGGGAGGCCGTCGAACAATGCCGGGGCTTCACCTACGATATCATCTTTCTGGATCATATGATGCCTGGCTTTGACGGCGTAGAGACGCTGAAACGAATCCGGGAGCTTCGGAACGGGGATTATCATGATCTGCCCGTGATTGCCCTGACAGCAAACACCGTCAGCGGAGCAAGGGAGATGTTCCGCAGCGAGGGCTTTACGGAGTTTGTCCCCAAGCCGATTGAACGCACGGTGTTGGAACGGGTATTGCGCAAGGTGCTGCCTCAAAACTGCATCCAGTACAGCGCAAGGCCCGTAACCAGAAACCCAGCGAACGCGGAGGTTCTTCTGGTGCCGCATGAGACATCCGAACCCGGCAGCGCACCGGAAAAGGACGTGCCGGAAAAGACCGTAGCGAAAAAGACTGCGCGTGAAAAAGCCGTGCCGGAAAAGACGGCATCGAAAAAGTCTGCATCGGAGAAAGCCGCCCCGGAGAAAGCTCCGTCGAAAAAAACGCCGTCGAAAAAGGATGTGCTGAAGAAGGCCGCCGCGAAAAGGGCTGCCGCGGAAAAAGCCGCGGCAGGCGAAACGGAGGATATGCCGAAGATTCCCCCGGCAAAGCTGCCCGCCCTGGACGGCGATGCCTCGGAACCCAAGGAGATCATCGAAGAAACCGCGCTGCCCGAGACGGACGACGCGCCGGAAAATCCTCCGGCACGCAGCAAGCCGCTGCCTTATGCCAAACTCGCCAAAGCCGGAATCAACGTGGACCTTGGTCTGAACTATTGCAGCGGCGAGGAGGATTTCTTCCGGGAAATGCTGATGATCTTTTTCGCCCAGAGCGGCGATAAGCAGGCGGAGCTTGTGGCTCTCTACGACGCCGCCAACTGGTCGGATTACACCGTAAAGGTCCACGCGCTGAAAAGCACGTCGCTGACCATCGGCGCGGAGACGCTCTCCGCCCAGGCCAAGGAGCAGGAGCTGGCCGGCAAAAAGGGAGATATCGCGTATATTCAGGCACACCACGCCGAATTGATGCACGCCTATGAGGAACTTTGCGCGTGTCTTGCCGCGCTGTAAGGGCGCGTCCTTCCAAAATAACGTGTTTTTAAGGGGTAGGAAACTTCGTGATAAAAAAATGGTTTGAACTCATTACCGATCACAGAATCAGTCTGCGGGAGCGAATGTTCCGTATTGTAACCGGCATTTGCATGATCGCCCTCATCTTTACGATGCCAATGGGCCGGAGTATTCTGAATCTCGTGCTGATGGTAATCGGGCTTGTCGCCATGACGCTGATTACAAAATTCAGCATTCGGAAAAAACGCATCCAGACAGGCGCTACGGCCATTGCGATTCTGCTTCTGGCGCTCTTTCCCATCACCTTTTTTTCCGCAGGCGGGTTTTACAGCGGCGTCCCGGAATGGTTCGTCCTGTGCTTCATTTACATCTGCATCACTCTGCACGGCAGGCGTATGATCGCGTTCTTTTTGTTTTGTATGGTGGAAACCATTCTTTGCTATGGCATTGCCTACTATTATCCGGCGATCACCACCCCGAACGCCAACGGGAATTCCTTCCTGGACTCCGCCTTTTCCATGATTATGGTGGGCCTGCTCACCAGCGTCCTGCTCATGTTCCTGAACCGGATGTACGAACAGGAAAACGCCATCACTCAACAGCAGAAAAAGGAAATCGAGGAGCTGAACCGGGCCGAAAATCACTTCTTTTCCAGCATGAGCCATGAAATTCGTACGCCAATCAATACGATCATTGGCCTGAACGAAATCATTCTGCGGGAGGAAATTTCGGAGGAAGTCGCCGAAAACGCCCGAAATATTCAGGGCGCCAGCAAGCTCCTGCTGACGTTGATTAACGATACGCTGGATCTCTCTAAAATCAAATCCGGAAAAATGGAGATTGTCAACGTCTCGTATGAAACGGGCGCGCTTTTTTCGGAACTCGTCAACATGGTCTGGATCAAGGCAAAGGAAAAGGGCCTGGAATTCAAGCTGCAAGTGGACCCCTCTATTCCGAGTATGCTCTGCGGCGACGAGGTACGCATCAAGCAAATTCTCATCAATCTGCTGAACAACGCCGTAAAGTACACCAGCGAAGGTTCTGTCACCCTTTCCGTCCGGTGCGAGCGGCAGGCGGTGAACAAGGTGCGGGTCTGGTATTCCGTGGAGGACACCGGACAGGGCGTGAAAAAGGAGAATATCCCATATATCTTCAAAGCCTTCCGTCGGGTGGATGAAGAGAAAAACCGTCATATTGAAGGCACCGGACTGGGCTTGAGCATCGTTCAGCAGCTTGTGGAGCTGATGGGCGGTGAAATCAGCGTGAACAGCGTGTATACCAAAGGGTCTAAATTTGTCGTCATGCTGGATCAGGAAATCGTGGACGAAAAGGCGCTGGGCGCGTTTACGCTGGCGTCCCGCGTGCGAACCCACCACGGAGAGCACTACCAGCAGAGCTTTGAAGCGCCGGACGCACATATTCTCGTGGTCGATGACAACGACATGAACCTGATGGTTGTACGGAAGCTGCTGGCGGCGACCAAAATCCAGATCGACACAGCCAGCAGCGGCGTGGAGTGTCTGCGTCTGACTCAGAACCATCATTATGACTGCATCCTCATGGATCACCTGATGCCGGAGATGAACGGAATCGAGTGCTTCCATGCGCTGCGGGTACAGCCGGGCGGTTTGTGTCAGGATGTTCCGGTCGTGGCCCTCACCGCCAACGCAGGCAGCGACAACCAGCTCCTTTACCGGAAAGAAGGCTTCAGCGGGTATCTGGCCAAGCCCGTCAGCGGCGCGCTTCTGGAAGCCGCCGTACTGAGCATTCTTCCGAAAGAGCTGGTACAAATCAGCGATGAGGCCAAGCAGTCGGATATCGATAAGGATATCCTGATTTTTGAGCAGGTCAAACGACGTTCCCTTCTGGTAACAACCGACAGCGTGTGCGACCTCCCGGAATCGCTCCGGAAGGCGTTCGACATCTCTGTGTGTCCTTACTATGTCTGCACGGAGGAGGGCCGCTTCCTGGATGACCAGGAACTCAAAACGGATGAACTTCTGCTCCACATGGCCGGAGGGCACAAGTGTTATTCCCAGCCGCCCGATGTGGAAGATTACGAACGCTTCTTCGCGGAAAAGCTGACCGAGGCCCAGAATATTATCCATATTGCAATGGCGAAGCACGTCAGCGAGGGCTATCAGAATGCGCTTGAAGCGGCGAAATCCTTTGAAAACGTCACCGTGATCGACTCCGGGCACCTTTCCAGCAGCATGGGCCTGACAGTGCTGTGTGCCGCTTACATGGCAGAACATCATGCGTCCAAGCCGGATATTATGGAATCGGTGGGACGGATGCGGCGGTTCATTTCTTCCGCCTTTATCATAAACAGTACGCATATGATGTGCCGGTCCGGACGAATTTCGAGGCGGGTACAGATTCTCTGTGACGCGCTGCTGCTGCATCCGGTGCTGATGCTGAAAAAAAGCCGGATGGCGGTAGGCAGCATGGAAATGGGCAGCTTTTCCCACGCGGCCAAACGGTATATTCGGCGGACGCTTCAGGATACCAGAAACATTGACCGGCGCATTTTGTTCATTACCTATTGCGGCATGGACGAAAAAATGTTGCAGTATATACAGAATCTGGTGTCGCAGTACTGTCCGTTTGAACGGGTTTACCTGCAAAAGGCGTCGTCGGCCATTGCAAGCAACTGCGGCCCTGGGTCCTTTGGATTGCTGTTTATGAAACGAGATGACGCAACGCTTCCGTTCTTCCAGATGATGGAACAGGAGGAAGCGTATCTGCCTCCGGCGGACCAGCCTGCGTCTGCCAAGGGCGGCGAGTTGTAAAAAAACGCTTTGTTATCATTCAACGGCCGCAGGAAAACGGTAGAGGCGGGCAGTTAGTGTTCTTGACGGTAAAAACAGGCTGTGGATTTGCTCCACAGCCTGTTGTCATATGATGTTCTTCGCAGAAGACACGTCAATCTCTGGACCGGGCCGCCTCGAAGATCACGGGGATTCCTGTACAGCTGATTTTACCGAACTTAACTTCCACTTTACCGCCGTCCGCCAGATTTTCGTACAGACCGTCGGGAGCCGAAACCGCTACCGGACCACAGGTTCCCCTCAAAGTAAACACACCGATGAGCTGCCGGTCCCCGGCCTCGTGGGTCGCATAGAGAATATCGCTGGCAAGGGCTTGCACGTTATAAACGCTGTCCGTAAGCAGGGGATGCTGCTTCAGCTTGTAGAGCCGCTGAAGCTGTGCGGAACGGTCCGGTCCGGAAGTCCAGTCCACAGGGTCCTTGTCAAAGAGGCTGGGCAGGTGTACACAGCTCTTTTCCTGTCCTCCGTAAAGCAGGGTCATGCCCTTTTGAAAGTAAAGAAACGCCGTCCAGTTTGTAAGCGCATCCTTGTCGGGAATCACAAAAGCGCTCCGAAGATTGTCATGGTTCTCCAAATAGCGGAGCTTGACATAATTGTCCGGGTAGGTGGTCTCTTGAAGATTAACCGCTTCGGCATATGCGCTCAGTGGAATGCTTCCTTCCAGACAGGCTTTGAACTGCGGGAAAATATCATATTCATAGTTGACATCGAAAGCCTGGAAGACCTCCGAATCCGACAGAGCCGGAACTCCTTGCGCCCGTGCACTGGCGACAAAGCACCGCTCCACAGACTCGCTTAGCCAGATGCAGCCGGGACGAACCGTCTCAACCTCTTCTCTGGCCCGCAGCCAGAAATCCAGCGGCACCATGGAGGCCACGTCACAGCGGAAGCCGTCCACCATGGAAGCCCAGTATTTCAGCGTTTCAATCTGGTAATCCCAAAGCTCCAGGTGGGAATAGTCCAGGTCCACAATATCGGTCCAGTCACCGAAGCGGTTGCCGAAATTGCCGTCCGCCCGGCGATAGAACCACTCCGGATGGTGCTTTACCAGCCAGGAATCCGGTGACGTGTGATTGTACACCACGTCAATGATGCACTTCATTCCAAGCCGGTGAATGTCCTCCACCAGACGCTGGAAGTCTTCCAGGGAACCGTATTCCGGGTTCACGGCCCGGTAATCGGAGATTGCGTAAGGACAGCCTGCGGTTCCTTTCCGGGCCTGTTCGCCGATGGGATGAATCGGCATCAGCCAGATAATATCCACTCCCAGCGATTGAATCCGTTCCAAGTCGCGGCGAACGCCCTCAAAGGTGCCCTCGGCGCTGTGATTGCGGACATAAACGGAATACATCACCTGATTCCGGTACGTCTTCGGTGTATTTTTTGCCATAAAAATCTGCCTCCAATTTTATGTGCAGGATTTGGTTATTATCGTCAGGAACACGCCCCGACCGGCTCGTTCGACGGCATCCGCTGGTAGATCTCCATCTCCCGGCGCAGCTGACGCGACAATTCTTCATGGAAGGTTCCGGGCAGGGTCCGCCATTGCCAGTTGCTGCCCAGCGTGGAAGGGGTGTTCAGCCGGGCTTCGCTGCCCAGACCCAGCAAGTCCTGGAACTGTGCAACGGTTCGTTCCGCAGCGCAGGCCCAGATGGAACGCAGCATTCCCCAATGATACCCCTCCTGTGGGTTCAGGCGCAGAAACGCCTTGGCGAAATCAACGTCCTCCTTCGCGGCGGAATGCATCCACCCCTGAACAGTGTCGTTGTCATGGGTCCCAACGTAAGCAACGCAGTGCGCCGGATAGGCGTAAGGCAGGTAATTGGCGCCTGTGTCGCGGCTGTCAAAGGCAAGTTCCAGTACTTTCATACCAGGATACCCGGAGTCCTCCAGGAGCTTGCGCACCGAAGGCGTGAGAAACCCCAGGTCCTCCGCAATGATATCCTTTTCACCCAAAGCATTGTTTACCGTCTGAAAAAATGCAATGCCCGGACCGGGCCGCCAGCGGCCGTTGTGTACGGTCTCACCATAGGGGATGGCATAGTAAGAATCAAAGCCCCGAAAATGGTCAATGCGCAGCGTGTCAAACAGTCGGAACTGGAACGCAATCCGGCGCAGCCACCAGGAATAACCGTCCCGCTTCATTTCCTCCCAGCGGAACAGCGGATTTCCCCAGAGCTGACCGTCCGGTGCAAAACCGTCCGACGGACAGCCCGCTACTTCCACAGGCAGCCCCTGGGCGTCCAGCTGAAACTGCTCCTGATTGGCCCAGACGTCGGCGCTGTCCCCGGCGACGTAAATCGGGAGGTCTCCGATAATGGAAATCCCCAGGCGGTTGACGTACTGCTTAAAGTCCCGCCACTGCCGGAAGAAAAGATATTGCACCCGTTTCCAGAAAAGCGTCTCCCCGGACAGCTCCCGGCGCGCCTGCTCCAGCGCGGACGGCTTCCGAAGACGCAGTTCCTCCGGCCATTGCGACCAGGGGTCTCCGTTGTGTTGGTCCTTCAGGGCCATGAACAGGGCGTAATCATCCAGCCAGTCCGCCTGTTCCGTACAGAATGCGGCAAAATCCGGCCGGTCCTGCCCTTGCAGACGGTCACACGCTTTTCGGAGCACCGGGAAACGCAGGGCATACAGCCGCCCGTAATCGACACGCTGCGGATCGTCTCCCCAATCAAGGGCTTGATAATCGTCCGCCTCCAGCAGCCCCTCGCCGGCCAGGGTATCCAAATCGATGAAATATGGATTTCCCGCAAAGGACGAAAACGACTGATACGGAGAATCCCCGTAGCTGGTAGGGCCTACAGGAAGAAGCTGCCAGCAGCTCTGCCCGCTGGCGGACAGGAAGTCCGCAAATTTTCGGGCTTCCGCCCCTAATGTACCGATGCCGTAAGGGGATGGAAGCGAAAAAACCGGCATCAGGATTCCAGATTTTCTCACGTTGGAATCACCTTTCTGTCAGAGACACACTGAATCAATTCCCAGGTACGAATCTGCGCGGGAATTCCATCAGCGGTTCTTTAGAATAAGGGGGCCGCCTCACGCCGGCCCCGCAGGGTAAGAACCTTGTACGTACAAGCAGGAGAACTTAGAACTCCAGGTTTTTGCCGTCCTTGCCGAAGATGTGGCAGACGTTGCCGCTGAAGGTGAGGTTCAGCGTGTCGCCGGCATGGAACGTATCAATGTGCTGGCCTTCGGCATTCATGGTGGGAACGATCACCACAACATCCTTGCCGTTGGCGTTGGCGTGGAAGTGGACCTCGCTGCCCATCATTTCGTTGACTTCCACAATGGCGGAAAGGGTGTTGCCCGCCTGCTTCGCCAGAACCATATGGCTGGGACGGACGCCCAAAGTAATCGTCTGCGCCGCCGCGCCGCGGGCCGTCAGATTCTTCTGTTTTTCCTCCGAAAGCTCCACGGTGCAGCCGCCGACGGAAACTGTATACTTGCCGCCGCTGCATTCCAGCTTTGCGTCGAAAAAGTTCATCTGAGGCATTCCGATAAAGCCCGCTACAAAGATATTCGCCGGGTGGTCAAAGACCTCCTGGGGCGTGCCGATCTGCTGAATGAAGCCGTCTTTCATGATTACGATACGGTCGCCCAGGGTCATGGCTTCGGTCTGGTCGTGGGTGACGTACATAAACGTGGTGTTGATTTTCTGACGCAGCTTGATGATCTCCGCCCGCATCTGGTTGCGGAGCTTTGCGTCCAGGTTCGACAGCGGTTCATCCATCAGGAGCACCTTGGGTTCCCGGACAATCGCCCGTCCAATGGCGACTCTCTGCCGCTGGCCGCCGGACAGCGCTTTCGGCTTGCGGTCCAGGTACTGGGTAATGTCCAGAATCTCCGCCGCTTCCTTGACTCTTCTGGCAATCTCGTCTTTGTCCATCTTGCGAAGTTTCAGGGGAAATGCCATATTCTCATAAACCGTCATGTGCGGATACAGCGCATAACTCTGGAAAACCATTGCAATGTCACGGTTTTTCGGCTCCACATCGTTCATAAGCTGACCGTCAATGTACAGTTCGCCTTCCGAAATTTCCTCCAGGCCGGCCACCATGCGCAGGGTCGTGGACTTGCCGCAGCCGGAGGGTCCAACCAATACAATGAACTCCTTGTCAGCGATATCCAGGTTGAACTCCTGGACCGCCACGACGCCTTGTTCCGTTACCTGAAGATTGGTTTTCTTTTCCTGGGAACCCTTCTGTTTGGTTTTTTTCTGGCCTCCGCTGTGGGGATAAATCTTCTTGATCCGCTTCAAATTCAGAGTTGCCATAGCGTTTGACTTTGACGAAAGGGCCTCCGCCCGCTCCGCCTCGCCTCATGGGGCGTTTTGCCTCCAAGGCTTTGCGGCAGGTCTCCACGCTGCCGCACCGCAAGTCCGCGGGAGTTCCTCCTTTTTGTTTGGCGGCGGCGGCTATGGAAATGGAGTAGCCGCCGGGCCGTTGATTTCGGATTTTTGCCGGTAAAAGACGCGTTCAGGTCAGCCGCGCCACGCTTTCGCCCTCGACCAGCTGGAAGGGAACGAGTTCATGCACCGGGCGGACGCCCAGAACAATGTTGCGCAGCAAGGTTTCGACACCCCGCTCCGCCAGCTGGTGGGTATCCTGACGGATGGTCGTGAGCCGGGGCAGGGAATATTGTCCAATAACGATGCCGTCGTAGCCCACGACGGAAATGTCGTCCGGGACGCGTTTTCCGACGTCCCACAGCGCTCGGATCGCTCCCAGGGCCATCACATCACTCAGGGCGAAAATGGCGGTGAGATCCGGGCACCGGGCCAGCAGACGCCGCGTGGCGGCATAGGCGTCCGGCATGGAGTACCGGCAGGGTTCGCATTGCCGGTCCACGTCAAAGGGGAGTCCCAGACGGCGGCACGCTGTCTGACAGCCCTCCATACGCCGGAAGCTGATCGGTGAGCAAGACGTACGGCTCCCGCCCAGCAGTCCGATATGCCGGTGTCCCTGCCCGGCCAGCAGGTCAATGACGCGCTGGGCCGCTTCCTGGTCATCGGTGGTAAACGAGGACAGATTCGGGAATCCCAATTCCCGGGCGGTGTTGGTCAAAAGCACGCTGGGGACGGTAATGGAGGCAAAGCCGTTTTTGAACAGCTCCGGGTCTCCGCCCAGGAAAATGATTCCCTTTGGATGGCGTTCCCGGTTGAGCTGCACGGCATAAGCCACTTCGTTGGCGTCCTCGTCCAGATAAGAGACGGCGGCATCCTGTCCGGCGTCCCGCAGCAGGCTTTGCAGCTTTTCCACCAAATCGGCAAACAGCATATTCAGCGTTCCTTTGACAAGAATCGCAATACTGCTGCTGGCCTGTTGTTTCAGGTGCTTGGCGTTGGTGTTGGGCTGAAATCCATGCTCCTCCACCACCGCCAGAACCTTACGCCGGGTTTCTTCGCTGACGTCCGGATGGTTGTTCAGCACCCGTGATACAGTAGCGACCCCATAGCCGGAGATGCGGGCAATGTCTTTGATCGTCATGCCATATCACTCCTTCTTTCCAGTCTCTGATAAACGATGCAATCATAGCACGTTTGGAGTGAAAGCGCAAGGCAACGGAAAGAGGTTATGCCTTTAACTCAACGGTTTTTGTACCAAAAACCGTCATCAGCCCTTGACCGCGCCGGCGGCAACGCCTTTGATAATGTATTTCTGGCAGGTGAGGTAGAAAACGATGACCGGGATAATGGACAGCAGAATCAGGGCCATGGTTGCGCCAAGGTCTACGGTGCCATAGCTGCCCTTCAGATACTGGATGTGAATGGGAATGGTCATGTACTTGTTCCGGTCCAGAACCAGATACGGAAGCAGATAATCGTTCCATACCCACATGATTTCCAGAATGGCTACGGAAATAATGGTGGGTTTCAGCATGGGAAGCACGACGGAAAAATAGGTTTTCAGCGGTCCGCAGCCGTCAATGGCGGCGGCTTCCTCGATTTCAAGGGGAATCGACTTCACAAAGCCTACAAACATGAAAATGGCAAGTCCGGCCCCGAAGCCAAGGTAGACGACGGGAATGGTCCAGGGGGTGTCCAGATGCAGAGTGTTTG
Source organism: uncultured Oscillibacter sp. (assembly GCA_947382875.1). Lineage (GTDB taxonomy): Bacteria > Bacillota > Clostridia > Oscillospirales > Oscillospiraceae > Oscillibacter. The sequence continues at coordinate 70,068 of CANDBG010000006.1, forward strand.
CCGTTTTTGAGAGGGTGAACATCACCATCTGGAAGGGCACCACCATAGAGAAAACACACAGGAAATACAGAATCTTGCAGAACAGGGAGTTCACGCGCACAATGTACCATGCGGCCATGGAGGTGCAGAGCAGAATCAGGAAGGTGGATACCAGCGTAATCACCACGCTGAACAGCACACTTTTCATAAAGGGATAATTGCCAAAGGTCATACCCTTGATGAAGTTTGCAAATCCGGCCCACATTTCTCCGGTCGGAAGGGCAAAGGTGTCGGTTTTGACGAAGGTGTTCAGTTTAAAGGAGTTAATCACCACCGTCAGTACGGGCAGTACGTAAATAATGCAGATGATGCTCAAAACAACGGAAAGAACCGTTTTGCGGCGGCGCTCGGCGGACAGTGACTTTTGTTTCATTACTGCTCGACCTCCTTTTTACGGGTGTAGCTGAGTTGAAGCAGGCCCAGCCCGGCAACCAGGATAAA
>CANDBG010000007.1 GCA_947382875.1 uncultured Oscillibacter sp.
TACCCGAGTCTGCAAACCGTGTCTTTCTTTTTGCGAAATTTATTCTACCTTATCCTTACGCCCCGCGTCCCCGTCTCCCCCGTACCTTCTCGGCCTCGAGTCCAGCGAAGCGAGTCGAGGCCGAAAGCGAAGAAATTCCCAACAGAGTGCAGTTTTCGCCGCAGGCGGAAACGGAACGGTGTTGGGAATTTCTGAGCTGGCATGCCAGGAGGGACTTGAATCCTTGGTCCTCTCCTTAGAAGTGAAGTTCTGGTCCTGAACCACTGTGTTCCACAGTATGATCTTAAATACGCTTTAATACTTTAATACGCTTTTCTTGTAATTATTTTGTTCTAAGATATTGTTAGTGATTGATATTATGATTGATGATCGAATGGCTGCAATTACAGCTATTAATACAGATAGAGCAAAATTTTTTTCAGAAAAAGGTCCCATTTTGCTCGAACTTTCGAGCTGACGGTTTACACTTTAACCTGGACGATATACCTACAACGATAAAAACAGCGTTCCTCGATGGATCGGAACGCTGTTTCTATCGTTATGTATAACAATTCGGATGACAATGGCCCCATGAATTGCTGTAAATGGTTTGGACCGCCAAAATTCTATAGGTGGAACCGGAGCAGAAGCTGCCCAGAGAATCAAGGCGGGTTATTGCACCTGGGGGGTATTACGATGGCCTCACCGTCAATAACAACCGTGCTGTCCTGCTTAGTAACGATAGTGTGAAGCTTTAATCGATTTTTCTCGGAGATTTGCTCAACGGCAGTAACAGTGGCTGTGATGGTGTCGCCGATAAAGACCGGTTTCACAAATTTCAGCTGTTGGGAGAGATAGATCGTTCCCGGACCAGGAAAACGGGTCCCCAGAACGGCAGAGATAAAGCTTGCAGAGAGCATCCCGTGGGCAACACGCTGCCCAAACACACCGTTTTTTGCGGATTCCTCATCCACATGGGCTGGATTGAAATCTCCACTGACACCAGCAAAGAGAACCACATCACTCTCGGTAATTGTTTTTGAAAAAGAGGCGCTATCGCCTGGATGAATTTGCTCTTTTATCCTCATCATGCATATCCCCTTTCTTTTCGATCTGGAACATAATATGAGATGACGGAAGGCTCATGGTAAAAGTTCAGCTGCCACACAAACGTGTGGCAGCCGAGATTATGCTTTGACAAAAAATGCTGAAATATCATGTGCCACACTTAAATTGCGGGGAAAGAAATTAGTTTTCCAACTTCTTTTCAGCAGATTCCCTCATCAGACGTTCGTCAATGGCCTTGACCCATTCGGCGTGTTTCTTGTCGCTGATGCCAGCACCAACCTGCATCAAGCAATGGATGACGGCGAAGATGGCAGGGACAACAAAGCCGCAGAACAGCATGGAGCTGAGTGTGTGGGCGGACTGCGCGGCGTGGGCAACATAGCCGGTGCTATCGAGCATCTTGCCAGCGATGAAGGAACCAATCGCGCCGCCACAGGTCAGCATCACACCATAGAAACCGTAGACGAAGCCGGACATGTTACGTCCGTGCTTATAGCTGCAATGGTCAACAGCAGCAGGCATGATAGCCATTGGGAACGCGTAGTACATGCCCTGGAACAGACCGCAGAAGCAGTACAGGAAAAACATGGGACCAAACTTGAAGGACGCCTGCACTGCCTCCAAAGAAGATGCCTTGATCCAGAAATAGAGAATCATGTACATTACCACATGTACAATTGCCATGGTTTCAAAGGCCCGAGCGGTGTCCTTGAAGAACTTGATCAAATAGGGAACACTGAGCGAACCGATGATAGCCAAGCCGCAGTTGAGCGCAAGGCTTATAGAAGTCATTTCAGGTAAAACGAAGTAATACTCAAACAGATAGACGATCATGGAGTTTCTGGCGGTTTGCAGCGCGAACATCAGAGCCACGCCAAAGGTGGTAAGGCAAGCGGCGCGGGAGGTGAAGAACATCCGCAGATTTGCCCACACAGAGATGGATTCGCGCTTAGACTCCACCAGCAGCTCGGGGCGATACTCGCCCTCATAGGTCAGCTCGTACTTACGAGTCGTGCGGGCGGAGAGCAGGGGCCAAATGAAAGAGAAGCATGCAAAGATGAACACGGTAACCAGCCAGCCGGCGGTCTTATTGCCAAACGACGCGGTCAGCTTCTCAGTGCAGGGCAGGAACAGAGCAGCGGCAGCCAGGATGGAGATATTTTCATACACTCCCTTGAGGGAAGCGGCCTTTGCGCGCTCGGAGTCGTTGCGTGTCATATTTTGGGTCTGGCAGTTCTGGGGAATGTAGCCTAGCGTTGCACAGCAGGAGCCATACAGAGCGTAGGTAACCCAGCACCAGATGATTTGGGTTTGCAGCGAAACGCCAGGGATGATAAAGAATACGGCGTGCAGCATAACGAACTGGGCCGGAATGGAGACCAGGACCCAGAAACGGTATTTACCAGGCCTGAAATTGAACCGGTCAATGAAGTAGCCCATGGCGACATCGGTAAAGGTGTCGAAAACGCGGGCAAACAATGTCAGAGAACCAGCCATCGCAGGGCTCATGCCGATGACGTCGGTATAGTAAAACAGCAGGAAATAGCCGAAGATATTAAACGGCAGAAGGCAGGCGATTGAGGCGCCAGCGGCATTCAAGTGCATGTCGAGTCTGGGGAGCTTTGCGGTCGGGGAAAAGTCTACAGCATCGTACTTTTCCTTGCTCTCCATGAAAAAGCGTTTGAACATAAATAAATACCCTCCCTTACATTCTCCACAAAGTATGCGGTTGTATTCTCCAGAAGCCGTTGGGAAAATGTGGCACGGTTTCCCCCAACAGCGATGGAGTGCAAACGGTATTCCAAGGAATACACGCATTGCTTGAACGAAATGTTTTCACGAGATGCACAGGCTCCTGACCTGGACAGAATACAAAAAAGAGGCCAGCGCGTAGGGAACAATAAAAAAGCGGCGAAAAAACAGAATCTGTTTTTTCGCCGCTTCGTCGCAACGCAGAGTCACATACAACTGCAACTCATTTTGTTCAATTTTTAGGCACAAGTCCAAAATCCGGGAACTATCCCCCCAAAAAACAAATGAGAAAAACCAACATATTCCAAATTACATACAGCTGCAACTTGCTATGTTGATGTAAGAAAAACAAGCAATGCAGGAGTTCAGCCTCCCCATTTTTGCCAGCTCTCTTTTTTCGAGAATACCGCATTTTTAGTGCTCTGTCAAGTCTATATTTTTAATTTAAAAATGATTTTTGCAATTTCAACAAAAAAACCAATCATAATTCGTTGGTCATACCAAAATGCTGATTTTCACGAAAAAATAGCGATAGGATGATTGACAGAGTGTAAAAAGTATATTATACTGTCTACATTCAAAAGTGAATCGAGAGGACTGTTGCGCGAGCAGATGAATCGTTCCCAGTTGTTGTAGACGCTTTTGATAGCGCAGGCTATGTGATTGTACTGTAAAATTGAATGAACATGATCTGCATAGACGTATATGCGGGACTACGACGAAGTAGCGGTGGGGAATGTTTCCTTATTGCTATTTTTTCTTTTTGTGGGAATACTTTTTCTGTTCGCAGAGCGGAAAGGGGAGAACGCACAAGACATGAGCTTGAAGAATGTGGGCAGCAGCCAAGCATGTGGATCTGAGGTCAGGGTTGTGATTGCGGAAGACGAGCCTTTGGCAGTTATGAATCTAACAGAAGTTCTGACGGCGAATGGGTACAGAGTGGTTGGCGCCGCTGAGGATGGCTTTGCTGCTATAGACCTTTGCAAAAAGCATCATCCGGATGTTGTGCTGCTGGATATTCACATGCCCGAGCTGGATGGGCTGACTGCTGCAAAGTACATTTACAAAGAGCAGCTGGGCGAGACGGTGATCATCCTCAGCGCCTACAGTGACGATGAATTTGTCCGGCAGGCTGGCGATTATGGTGTCTCTGGCTATCTTGTAAAGCCAGTAGACGACAAGACGCTCCTCTCTACGATTAAAGTTGCCAGAGCCCGCAGTAAAGAGCTGCTAGACCTGCAAGACAGCGTAAGAAAAATCACGAAAGATATGGAAAGCCGCAAGAAGATTGAACGAGCCAAGGGCGTTTTAATGCGTCAGCAGAAGATGTCGGAAGATGAGGCATATACCAGAATCAGGGTCATTGGCAGAGAACGGAATATGTCCATGGAGACCGTAGCGGATATTATTTTATGCAGTGCCACGGACTAAACAAAGCGGAACAATACTATGAGAAAGTATGAAGAAAATATCAGCGCAATTTGCCGAAAAAACACTGATTTTTCAGAAAAGGAGCTCGCCATCATCAAACGGACTGCCGAGGGATTGAAGGACCTGCCAGATATCGAAGGCAAGGATGTGTTTCTCAACTGTGTCTGTAGAGATGGGGCCACATCTGTCACGGTTGCATACTATCACTGTGAAGACTCCATGTACAGCATATCCAGTCTGGGAGCTGTTGTGAGAGAGGACGATGAACCTGGAGTGTGTCGGACGATGTGGTATGGTATTCCATCCAACGATATGTTGGCTGTCTCCTTTACCACAACAGAGGGACACCGATTAGTACAGGAATGTGTACCGCTTTTCTGTGAGGACAGGGTTATAGGGATCATCGTGAAAGAGCGGAGACTCCGGGAGACGGAAGTAGAAGAAATGAACCGCGAACCCTTGTTCCTCGTAGTGGATTATGACCGGTATCCGTATCTGCGCTATTTGGACTGGTTGGCGGAGTGCGTGGATGAGGGTGTCATTATCTGCAACGCCAATAAAAAGGTGGTGTTCCGGAATCTGACGGCCAAAAAACTCTACCACAAATACGGCTATATTAACGATATCTACGGAAAAAATTATGAAGATATCAGTATGAATGGTTTTATGGGGGTTGGCCCTGGAATTGAAAACTCGTTTTGTGAACGAGAAACCCAAGGCGGCGGCTATTATTTCATGACGAGAGAATACTGCTACGACAGCGGCAGCGAGTGGTTTTATATCGTAATTATTCGCGATGTGACGAGGGATTATCTAAAGGATGAAGATCTGGTGCTGAAGTCTGTGGCGCTGCGCGAGGCACACCACAGAATCAAAAACAATCTGCAAACGGTTTACAACCTGCTGGGAATGCAGCAAAGGCGCGTCCACTCCCCCGACGGTGTTGCCGCTATTCAAGAGGCTAAAAGCCGGATCATGAGCATTTCGACAGCTTATGAGGAGCTAATGGCGCAAGGGGGAGACCAGATTTCCGTACGGAACATCCTGGAGAGCACCAGTGAAAAAATTCTGCGGATGGCCGAGGGCGTTGTCCCGGTTGTCAGTATCGAAATTTTGGGCGATGACATCATAGTGAATGCGGATATCGCCACAAACATCGCACTGGTTGTCAACGAGTTGATCCAAAATTGCCTGAAACACGCCTTTGAGGGCAGGGCTACGGGCAGAATCAAGGTCACCTTAAAGAAATGGCCGCTATATTCTGAGGTTACGGTTCGCGACGATGGAGTCGGTTTCATTAAGGAGAGTGAGGAACTGCGAAATGGACTGGGCTTCAGAATCGTGGAGAACATCGTAAAAAGCAAACTCAAAGGGAAACTTCAGATGACTTCCACCGGCGATGGTACGGATGTGACCTTCAGTTTCAAGTTACTTTAATTTCATAATGTCCCGTGCGGTGTTAGTGCGGGCGAGCAATGAGCGACGGAGCTTATCGGATCACAGGGCATGTGCCCTGCGGTTTGGTGAGCTCTTTTTTATTTCCGATATCCGATCTCTTTTTCAAGGGGTGATGCTGTTTGAGCGAAACTATTTTAAGTGTCGGTATTGATATTGGCACATCGACGACCTGCGTAATTTTTAGCGATTTGACCATTGAAAATGTGGCCTCTTCGATGAAGATGCCAAAGGCAAAGATTGTAGAGAAAAACATTCGATATCGCAGTCCTATCTATTTTACGCCGCTGCGATCCAACACCGAGCTGGACACGGTGAAAATCGCGTCCATCATCGAAGCGGAGTATCGGGCCGCGGGTATCCGCCCTGCGGACGTGAAAACCGGCGCAGTGATTATCACCGGCGATACAGCGCGCAAGGAGAATGCACAGGGTGTGCTGCACGATATCAGCGAATATGCTGGAGACTTCGTGGTCGCAGTGGCTGGTCCAGCTCTTGAGAGCATTTTGGCAGGAAAAGGCAGCGGCGCGGAACAATATTCCACAGAACATTTGGATAATGTTTGTAACATGGACATCGGTGGCGGAACGACAAACACAGCTACGTTTTGTCGGGGGACTTTAATCGATACGGATTGTCTGGATGTCGGAGGGCGTTTGATTCGATTTCGTGACGGGACATTGGAAATCGCCTATATTTTTCCAAAAATCCAGCAGCTGGCTAAGGAGCAGGGCGTTATCGCCTCAATTGGAACGACATTGACAGAACGGCAGATTTCCGCCATTACAGACTGCATGGCAGAGGCCGTGCTGGAGAAGCTGAAGCCGGCGCCAGAGAAGCCTGCATATTTCTTCCTGAAAACCGAGAAGAAGGAGAAGCGAGCGAATCCACCCATCCATGCGGTGAGTTTTTCCGGCGGCGTCGGCAGGCTGCTCTATGAGCCAGAGCCAGTGAATCCCCTGGAATACGGCGATATTGGTGTATATCTTGCTCAATCTATCAAAAAGAACTTGATGACCCGGGGAATCCAGGTAATCCAGCCGCTGGAGACCATCGGCGCCACCGTGATTGGCGCTGGGAATCACAGTGTAAACGTCAGCGGTGCCACGATCACCATTACAGATTACGGTGTCCTTCCGATTCAGAATATTCCCATCCTGCGGATGAACGATGTATTGAATATGACGGATGAAACATATGCGAGTGAGTTCCGTCAGAAGGCTGCCTGGATTCAGGGACAGGAAAAAGAGCAGAACATCGCGCTGAATGTGGAAGCTGGCAGAAAGCTGAATTTCCGAAGTATCAACGATTTGGCGGATAAGGTGGTCGCCGGAGCGCAGGAACTGCTTGCGCGCCAGGACATTCTGGTGGTCATTACAAGGGAAGACTGCGCAAAGGTCCTGGGCCAGTGTTTACAGATCAGGCTTCCGGAGGGGAAGAAGGTGGTCTGCATTGATTCCATTGACGTGGGGAATGGGGACTACATCGATATCGGAACTCCGGTGGGAATCGGTGATGCTGTGCCGGTGGTAATCAAGACCTTGGCGTTTAGCTATTAGGGAGCTCATGGGATACCATTCAAATTTTAAGTATTAGGAGGCGGCGCGTACATGCTTTTGAAATCGAAACTTTTTGGAACAGTATATCATTTTAAATCGGTCAAGGATGTTCTGGCGAAGGCCGGAGAGGAAAAGAGCGGCGATGCCCTTTGTAAAATCGCTGCGGGAAGCGCTCAGGAACGGATTGCTGCGAAAATTGCTCTCGGAAATCTGCTGGTGTCTGATCTGCGCAACAATCCTGCCATTCCTTATGAGCAGGATGAGGTGACGCGGATCATTCAGGATGACCTGAATGAGCAGATTTATAACAGCATCAAGAACTGGTCTATTCAGGAGCTGCGGGAGTATATCCTCAGCGATAAGACCACGGAAGAGGATCTAAAACGGATTTCACGGGGACTGTCATCCGAGGCCATTGCAGCAGTCTGCAAGCTGATGGGAAATCTGGACCTGGCCTATGCGGCCAGAAAAATCCGTAACGTCACCCACTGCAATACAACACTTGGTGAACGCGGCATCCTTGGCACCCGCCTTCAGCCCAATCATCCCAGCGATGACGAAGACGGTATCCGTATGGCAATCTATGAAGGACTCAGCTACGGTATTGGAGATGCGGTCATCGGCGTAAACCCCTCGGTGAGCTCCGTGGACAAGACGCTGCGAGTGATGAACATGATGCAGGAGGTCAAGACCAAATTGGAGATTCCCACCCAAGTGTGCTATCTGGTCCACGTAACTACGATGATGGAGGCCATCCGGCAGGGTGCACCCACCGATTTGGTGTTTGCCAGTATTTCCGGCTCCCAGTTGTGCAACGACACCTTTGGAATCAATGCAGCTATCCTGGAGGAGGCTCGGCAGACCATTTTGAAGGGCGGAACCTGCACTGGGCCCAACGTGATGTACTTTGAGACTGGGCAGGGTCCTGAGAATGCGGGCAACATGCACTTTGACACCGACATGGTGACGATGGAGGCCCGCACCTATGGCTTTGGCCGCCATTTTCAGCCCTTTATCGTCAACGATGTCGTCGGCTTTGTCGGACCAGAGGTTCAGTACGACTACAAGCAGTGTGTGCGCTCCCAGCTTGAGGATGTGTTTATGGCCAAGCTGAGCGGACTGCCCATCGGAACGGATATTGCTTTCTCCGGTCACGTCAAGGCGGATTACAACGACAACGATGTCGTCCTGATGGCGGTTACTCTTGCCGGCACCCAGTATTGGATCGGTGTAGCCGGCGGAGCCGACCCGACTACCTATAATATGGAGTCTTCCCACCAGGACATCGCGGCATTGCGTGAGATGTGCAGCCTGCGAGTCGTTCCTGCCTTTGAAAAGTGGTGCCAAAAATGGGGGGTTATGGATGAGAATGGAAAGCTGACCGATCTTGCCGGCGACCCTTCCATCTTCCTTTAATTGATGAACAGGGGGTGAAAGAAATGAGTGTGCGAAATTATGATGAAGAGAAAATTGTAAAAGCAATTATCAGCGCTTTGGAGATGCTTGAGGATAAAGGCACCTCAACTGTTGCAGCAAAGGATGTCACAGTCAAAGTGCATGTTCAGGAGGCTGTGGGCCAGGTCGATGACGTGCCAGACGAGAAGCTGCCGGATATTGCGATGATTCCGGAGGATGAAATCTGCTTTGTGGATCACCTTAAGAATAGGGAGGCAATTCTTGAGCTGAAGAAGACGACCCCGGCAAGAACGCTGAGCGGGCGGGTGGGCGACCGTGAAAAGACAGAAATCGTCTTTCGTAAAAATGCCAATCTGTCGGCGATGGTAGACGCGGTGTGGAAGCCCCTGGACCGTGAATTCGTAAAGAAAATGGGTTATCCGATCATCAAGACAAAGCCCAACAGCAAGGACGAGTATCTGATGCGGCCCGATCTGGGCAGAGAACTGGACGAGGAAAACTTGGAAATCGTCCGCACAAAGCTAAAGAAGAACCCCGATGTTCAGATCGTCCTGGGCGAGGGGCAGAGCGTTTTAGGACTGGAGACAAGCATGCCTGAAATGTTGCCGGCTCTGCTGCAAGGCCTGGAGGCCAACCATATCGACTATGGTACGCCGATTTTCGTGGAGTACACACGAGTTGGCGTGGGCGATCTCATCGGCAAAACGGTGGGCGCCAAGGTCGTGTGTGTGATTTTGGGCGAGAGGCCCGGCCACCTGAGCTGGAGAGGACTGGGCTGCTATGTCACCTATGCGCCAGAAGTTGGAATATTGGAATCCAAGCGGACAGCAGTGACGACCATTCAGGACGACGGTGGCACCCCGCCCGCCGAGGCAGGCGCTTATGTTGCCGATTTGATTAAACGCATTCTTCAAGAGAAGAAGAGCGGCGTTGATCTGGTTTTGTGATTCGCAGGATCAGAAAGATGCAGGTGATGTAATGAAAGGTGATAAGATATATCCGGAGATTTTGAGTTTTGTGATTATCAGCAAGGTGGAGCGGTGCATGGCGGAGGAATTGGGTATGACTCCGGATCAGCATAGCTGCGCGATCCTAACTGCGACCATTGATGACTTTGTGTTTATCGCCTTGGACGAGGCGACCAAGCGAGCCAATGTGACATGTTCTTACGCCAAGTCCTTCTATGGCGGAAATCCAAATTCTTCTTCAAAGCTTCAGGGAGAAGGTATTGGAATCATTGCAGGGCCGACAGTTGGTGAAGTCAAAGCAGCGGTGGAGGCTGTCAAGGAGATTGAGGAGAACAAGATTATTTACGCCGTCAGCTGCAATGAGGACGACAGCATTTGCTATCTTACCTATACGGTATCACGGATTGGGAGCTTTTTTGCAGAGATGGCTGGGATTCCTGAGGGAAGCGCAATGGGTTATGCAGCAGGACCGTCGGTGGAGTCTATCTATGCATCCGATTATGCGGTAAAGGCCTCAGGCGCAACGATGGTCAAGTTCTTTGCACCGCCCACTGAGACCAACAGCAGCGGCGCCCTGTTTTTTGGCACACAATCTGAATGCGCGGCGGCGTGCAAGGCGTTTGGCGAGGGTGTTCAGAGCATTGCGGATGATCCGATTCAATCATGAAAATACTTGGGGAGGTAAAGAGGCGTGAACATTAGCGATTCTATGCTGAGGGAGATCATCAAGGAAGTATTGGCGGAGACCTGCAAAAAGGAGAACGGCGAGGACTTCATCAAGGAGAAGGATCCCTCTGGTGTGCTGTGTATTAAGACGCAGACTGTGAAATGCGATCCCTTTGATCCTGGAGTTCCGGCGAATGTGAGACTGAAGGATGTCGTGACGCTGGAAGAGAGCCCGCGACTGGGCTGCGGCCTGCTGGAGATCGACCACTGCGCGTATCCTTGGACGCTGACCTATGACGAGTTCTACTACGTAATCGATGGCATTCTGGAGATCATTGTCGATGGACGGCACATCGCTGGCAAGGCCGGTGATATCATGCACATTCCCAAGGGGACGAAGATCCATTTCTCCTCCCCTGAAACTTGCCGAGCAGTGTATTTCACCTACCCGGCGGACTGGGCAAATGCAACATAATTATTTGTAAAAGAAAGGTAGTGCAATTATGAATCAGGAAGCTCTTGGTATGATCGAAACCAAAGGCCTGGTGGGTGCAGTCGAAGCGGCGGACGCCATGGTCAAAGCGGCAAATGTGCAGCTTGTGAAGTGGGAAAAGATTGGCTCCGGTCTTGTGACTGTAATGGTTCGCGGGGATGTCGGCGCGGTGAAATCCGCTGTGGAAGCCGGTTCCATGGCCGCCAGCAACGTGGGCGAAGTGGTCTCCTCTCATGTGATTCCCAGGCCGCATACAGATGTGGAACTGATTATTGGAAAGCAGTAAGCTGGCTGCACAATGATAGGAGCGGCGAATGGCTGACAATAGAGATATGAAAGATGCAGTTGGATTGATCGAAGTGGTCGGGCTTGCAGCGGCAGTCCGGGCTTTAGACGCGGCATTGAAATCGGCAGACGTACGAATACTGGGTGTTGAAAGCGCCCGCGGCGGAGGCCAGATCGTCATAAAACTGGGCGGCACAGTCAGCGCTGTGGAATCTGCCGTAAAGGTTAGTATCTGCGCGGCAGAGGAGATGGGTGCATGTGTCCATGCAAGCAGGGTGATTCCCAGACCTGCAGAGGGACTCGCGCAGCTGTTCTGGCCAGGCGGCAGGGATATGGTGGATATTGCCTATCAGAAAAAACCAAAAGCCGCAGCTGTCGATGCTCCTGTGGAAAAGAGCGGCAGAAGTTTTGTAGAACCCAAACCGGCTGCAGCAGGATCCGAGCCAGCCATGGCAGAGCCTGCGACGGTCATGGAGACGCCCGCTGTTCCCACCGAGGAGAAAAACAAAGAACTTGTGGCGCAGGAAGATACCTCAAATTCCACAAAGAGCGATGATAGTGAACCGAAACGGAAAAGACGTAAGCGGTCATAATTCGGTTTACCATGCGAAAACAGCATATTATCGGATTCTGCTCAGCAAATGGAAGTTTTGTGATACGGATCACGGAATAAATCAATGAATCATGATTGGAGGATTTTAATTATGAACGGTGCTTTAGGTATGGTTGAGACCCGCGGGCTGGTGGGTGCAATTGAGGCAGCTGATGCAATGACCAAGTCTGCAAACGTGGAACTGTGCGGCTATGAGAAGATTGGATCCGGGCTGGTGACTGTTATGGTCACTGGCGATGTCGGTGCAGTCAAGGCGGCTGTTGAAGCAGGCAGCAATGCCGCTGCCAACGTTGGCGAGGTTGTTTCCTCTCATGTAATTCCCCGCCCCCACATCAGTGTTGCGGAAATGCTGGGCAAGAAGTAATCCCATGCAGCAGCCAGGCGGCTGCAGGATTTGAACGTGGAAAAGGGGTGCGTATGTGCTGGCGCAGCTGCGCACTCCTCTTCTTCATTGGGAGGCACATATGACAAAAGAGCAGATTGATGCCATCATTTATGAGGTGCTGCGCCGCATGGAAATTGCAGCAGGTGAACACAAGGCGCTGCTGCTTATGGACGGCCATGCGGCGCCCAAGGCGCTTGGTGCATATCTTGAGAGTCTGGTGGAGGAAGGTTACGTCTTCACACAGCTTCTCAAGAAAAACGAATCGGTTTGTTCGCAAGTGAAAACCGTCCATCGGACCATATCACCGAGTGCGCTTCGATGTGAGGAGGACCTTGTAGAGATGGTCTCGCATCAGGATGTTCTGGTGATATCAGGAATGACATTGGCCCAGACTGCCGCCTTGCGGGAGCTGAGGATTGAAGGGCTTTCGGCAAAACTTATTTGTGAATTTCTTCGGCAGGGAAAAACTGTGAATATCATCTCTGACTATTTGAGTTTGGACCAGGCCCCGCCTGCCTTCGGCGGAAAGATGCGGCATTTGATTGCCGAGCTCGAATCATGGGGAATCTGCTTCCATGGTGTTACAGGCGATTCCGGTGTTTATATTGAGAAAAACATCATTACGAAACAGGACTTGAAACGCGTTTATGAAGGGCCTGTTGTGCTGGATAAGCGAACAGCATTGACAACGACCGCGAAGAATCTGCTGCAAGAGCGTAACATAGAAATTTTGCGTCGGTAGTAAGAAAAAGTTGGAGGTTGCAATGGGAAAAATATATACAAAGGGTGGAGATAAGGGAATGACCACCCTGTATGGCGGAAGCCGCGTGAAGAAAAGCTGTGCGCGGGTGTGTGCGTATGGCGCTGTGGACGAGGCCAATTCTGCCATTGGTGTCGCTGCGGTTTTCATCAAAAGTCCCGAGCTGAAAGAGTTGCTGCGTATGTGCCAGGAAAAACTGTTTGTGCTCAGTGCGGAACTGGCCTCCGATGAGCGTGGAAAACGGATGCTGAAGGAGACCATCACAAGCAGAGATTCCCAGCTGTTGGAGCAGGCGATTGATGCGTTTTCACAGAAATTGGCGCCTAACACAAAGTTTATGATCCCGGGGCAGAGCATACGCTCGGCGTATCTGCATGTGGCACGCTCTACCGTTCGCAGGGCAGAGCGGAGCATCATCGCGATTGGTTCGGAGGGGCGGGTCAATTCGGAGATCATTATTTTCATGAACCGTCTTTCCGACCTGCTCTTCATCATGAGTAGAGTTGTGGACGAATTTGATATTTTTAAAAAACAAGAAGAGGTGTAAAGATCATGACGATTGATGAAAAGACCCTTGAGAGGATCGTTGCGCTGGTTTCTAAGGAGCTGACCGTGCGGGGAGCGGACACAAGCACTTTCTCACAGTGTGTTGCCGGAGAGTACGAGGATGTAAACGAGGCCGTAGATGCGGCGTATGCAGCACAAAAGCAGTTGCTGCGGATGACGTTGGCTGACCGGAAACGGATCACCGACAGCATCATCCGCCACTGTGCGCCCCACATCGAAGAGCTGGCCCATATGGAGCTGGAAGAAACCGGTATGGGCAACTACAAAGATAAACTGACCAAGTTAAATGCTGCTATCTACGGAACGCCGTCTGTTGAGGACTTGATTCCGGGCATGGACGCCAACGACTTTGGTGCGGCGATGTATGAGTTTGCTCCCTTTGGTGTCATTGGCGCCCTGACGCCCTCCACCAACCCGCCGGAGACCGTAATCAACAACTCCATTGTTATGATTGCCGCAGGCAACAGTGTCGTTTTCAGTACGCATCCCAACGCCTATCGGTCCTCCCGTCGAGCCGTCCAGCTGGTCTCTGAGGCCATTGAGCTTGCTGGCGGGCCCAAGAACCTGATTACCTCCATTGCAAATCCGACCATTGAAAAAACAAACATCATGATGAAACATCCAAAGGTCATCATGCTCTGCGCCACCGGCGGTCCCGGCGTTGTCAGGACGATCCTGAGCAGCGGCAAGAAGGGTATCGGCGCCGGCGCCGGGAATCCGCCCGCGCTGGTGGATGAGACGGCGGATGTCCAGCAAGCGGGCAAGGACATTGTCAACGGGGCCAGCTACGACAACAATATTCCCTGCATCACGGAAAAGGCGGTTGTTGCAGTGGACAGTATCTGCGACGCTCTAATCGACAGCATGACGAAAAATGGCGCCTATCTCATCAAGGACAAAGAGATCATCGAGAAGCTGACGGCATTTTGTATGCCGAAGGAGGATAGTCCCAACAAGAAGATGATTGGCAAGAATCCCTCCTATATCCTCAAGCAGATTGGCGTTACCATCCCTGATGACACCAGGGTCGCCATCTTCGAGGCGGCGGAGGACAACATGCTGGTTATGAATGAACAGATGATGCCGATCCTGCCGATTGTGCGGGTGAAGGACGCCGAAGCAGGGATTACCTTGTGTGAGCGCATTGAGAACAATCGCCGGCACACTGCAATTTGTCACTCCAAGAACATGGATGTTGTCACAGAGATGGCCAGCCGTGTTCAGACTACGATTTTTGTTGTCAATGGTCCGTGTTATACATCGATGGGCATTGGCGGGGTTGGTCACAACGCGCTGACCATCGCGGGTCCTACCGGCGAAGGCCTGACCTCTCCCCGTGTGTTCACAAGAAAACGTAAGATCATGCTTGTAGACAGCTTCAATATCCGCAACAACAAAATGAAGGCGTAATGATATGGAAAAGAACCAGTTAAAAGATATCGTAGTAAAGGTAGTTGAGAAAATTCATATGCAAGAGGATCGATCCTTCCCGGTTGAGATGTCGGCTCGGCATGTCCATTTGACGCCAAAGGCGGTTAAGCAGCTGTTTGGAGAAGGCGCTGAAATGATTGTGAAGCGAAATCTGACCCTTCCCGGTTTCCTTGCCGAGCAGCGAGTAACCATCATTACCGAAAAAGGAGTTTTCAAAAACGTGGCTGTTTTAGGCCCGGCCCGCGACCACATCCAGGTGGAGCTCTCTGCGGCGGACGCTTATGCGCTGGGAATCAAGCCGCCGGTTAATATCTCGGGGAATCTCTCTGAAGCGGCAGATGTCTATCTCGTCGGCCCGGCTGGAATTATCCACGCTGCTGGCAGCGCCATCATCGCCCAGGCTCATGTACATATGAATTCTGACGAGGCAAAGGAATATGACGTGGAGGACCGTGAGATCGTCGAGGTCGAACTTCTCAGCAGCCGCCCCGCCGTACTGAAGAACGTGATGATTCGCGTGGGCGAAGGGATGCATGCTATGATGCATATTGACATGGATGAGGCAAACGCCTGCGGATATACCAAGGAGATGAGAGGGGTTATTCACAAAATCAGCAGGGGGTGATTTCACTATGAAAGTTTGCAAAGTGGTCGGAAACGTTTGGGCGACCAAGAAGAACGAAGGCTTGGAGGGCTGTAAACTGATGATCGTTTGCGCCGACGGCGAAAGCAGCGCGGAGCGGTTTGTCGCCGCCGACTTCGCGGGTGCGGGAATTGGAGAAACAGTTCTAGTGGTGACGGGCAGCACTGCTCGCCAAGTAGGGAAATCCGCCCCGATTGATGCCGCGATTGTAGGGATTGTAGACTCCCAGGAAATTGCCGGCGAGTACCGGTAGATTGTGAAAGGGGAGAAACAAAATGAACTTTCTGGAGCAGGTCAGAGACGCGGGTGTGATCGGCTGCGGCGGCGCAGGATTCCCAACGCATGTAAAATGGAATACAACTGCGGAATACCTGATTGTAAATGCCGTAGAATGCGAGCCGCTTCTTTGCACAGACCGCTATCTGATACGGACGTTTGCAGACCGGATCATTCGGGCCTGCCTCGCAGCAGCAGAGCAGATTCATGCGCAAAAAATTGTCATCGCCATTAAAAAAGCGTATGAGTCAGAGTGCAAAGCGCTGAAAAATGCCATTGAGGCCCACAGGGCAAACATTGAGATTCACATGATGGAGAGTTTTTACCCCGCCGGCGACGAACAAGTCGTTGTCAGAGAGGTGACGGGCCGGACAGTTCCCTTTGGCGGAATTCCGCTGGATGTGGGAGCTGTGGTTTCCAATGCTGCGACACTCCTGGCTGCCAGTGATGCAATGGACGGTGCTCCCCTGATTGAAAAATACATCACAGTAACCGGTGCAGTGAGAAGTCCCTGCATTATAAAAGCACCTATCGGGACGCCTGTCGCAGAGTGCATCCGTATGGCAGGCGGCGCTTTGACAGAGGACGCCTTGATGATTGCCGGCGGCCCGATGATGGGGCAGGTGATCTCGGACAAGCCGGAGCGAGAACAGGCGGTCACAAAGACAACGTCCGGACTTCTGGTGTTCTCCCGGGAGAGTTATATGGGAACCTACCGATGCCCTATGGATTTGCAGGCGCTGCGGAAGAAAGCTGCCGCCGCCTGTATTCAGTGCAGCTATTGCACCATGCTCTGTCCACGACATTTGCTGGGCCATCCGCTGGAGCCACATCGGATCATGCGCATGCTTGCCCGGAAGGAAGAGATCACGGCCTTGCTCCAGGAGAATCCGACAATGCAAAATGCGGCCTATTGCTCAAACTGCGGCGTATGCACCGTATATGCCTGCCCGATGGGCCTTCAGCCCAGCCGCGTCAATGCATTTTTAAAGGAGGAAATGAGCCGCATGGGACTTCGGGGGGCCAAGGGCCCGGAGACAGAGCCGCTAGATGAGCGCGAGTGGAGGAAGGTCCCCACGGGGCGTTTGACCGCACGGCTTGGCGCGCTGCACTATGAAGGCCAATGTGCAAACGTGGTGCGTGAGGTAATCCCGGCGCAAGTTACAATCAGCCTAAGACAGGGCGCCGGAAAAGCCGCTGAACCAATCGTAAAAAAAGGAGATGCGGTAACAGCGGGATCATTGATTGCAGAGATTCCGAATGGTGCACTTGGCAGCCGCGTCCACGCGAGCATTTCCGGGACGGTCACAGAAGTGTCTGGCGCCATTACAATCGTTGGGGGGTAAACTATGGATGCAATTGGTTTTCTAGAATACAACAGTATCGCAAAAGGAATCGAGTCCGCCGATTCTGCACTGAAAGCCGCAAACATTAAACTGATTTCTGCCTTTGCTGGCTGCCCCGGTAAATACTATTTCCTGTTCGCGGGAGACGTATCTGCGGTGGATTCCGCCCTGCAAGCGGGCGAGGAGGTTGGTGGGGCGAATGTGGTGGATAAAACGTTTATCCCCCGCGTTCACCCGGATGTCATCCAGGCGATGACGAAAAGCACTGCGCTCCGACAGCACGGTGCAGTGGGCATCATGGAATTTTTCAGCGTAACGGCATCCATCTTTGCGGCGGATGCGGCGGTCAAAGCAGCAGATATCAGCCTGATTGAAGTGCGCACAGGGATTGGCGTGGGAGGCAAGTCGTTTGTCACCCTCTGCGGGGAGGTGTCCGCCGTGAATGCCGCGGTAATGGCCGGCACACAGGGGGAAGAAGTGCGGGGTATGTTAATCAACCGCGTTGTGATTGCCAACCCTGATGAGGCTTTGCTTGAAAATCTTTATTAAGTGAGGCGGAGAGTATGGTATTTGAAGAAAAGCAGCGGATTATCCAGGAATTTGTCCCAGGAAAGCAAATTACACTCGCCCATCTGATTGCAAACCCCGAGGATTCTCTCTACAAAAAAATGGGGGCAGTGACCGAAACAAAGGGTGCGCTGGGTGTGATGACCATCACGCCCAGTGAAGGTGCAATCATTGCAGGCGACTTGGCCACAAAAGCAGCCAATGTGGAATTGGTATTTATTGATCGCTTTTGCGGTTCTGTGGTGATTTGTGGAGACGTTATGAGCGTTGAGGCAGCCCTGAGTGATATTATGACCACGTTTGAGACGAAGATGGGCTTCGCGCCAGTGGCCATCACAAAAACTTGACCATGGATAGACGGATTATGATGGTGGGCCCAGTGGCGGCAGGTAAGACGTCGCTCATTCAGCGCCTGAATGACGAGACATTGGAGTACCAGAAAACGCAGTCAGTGCATCTCCGCGGCGCCGCCATTGATACGCCAGGAGAGTACATTCAAAACAAAAAGTTATTGTATGCATTGACTGTAACATCAGTGGACGCAGATATTGTGCTGCTGATTCAGGATGCTACGGCGGAGGTCATGTGGTATTCGCCAGCTCAGGCAGAGATGTTCCAGGCGCCGACAGTGGGGGTTGTGACAAAGACTGATCTTGCGACGGAAAAGCAGATTGCGTGGGCGCGGGAGACCTTGGAACAGGCAGGTACAAAGAGCGTTTTTCTGGTGTCCAATATGACCAAGGCCGGGATTGCGGAACTCAAAGCCCATCTGGAGAGTATGAAAATACATTGAAATTCGACGGGTGCAAAGCTGAGAGAATCATCTCAGCTTTGTGTTTGTTATGTGTATTGAGCGGGGGATTTACCCTATATGGATTGTGCAGAAAATTATCTGTGACGGTTGTCGGAAGAGAGGTTGACTATGAAATATGCATTGATTAACAGACCATCGGCAGGGACGTTCAGAATGTTAGCGCACCGGGTAAATGATGTTGGGACCAGAGAGCACATGCAGAAGGGAATCGTTGAGTCCATTGGAATCTGTCAAGGGACTGTGCTGGAAATTCTGGTGGCCAGTGATGTTGCAGAGAAATCAACAGACGTGGTTGCGCTGGATGTGAATGGAAATTGCCCGCAGCATATCACCTGCCTGGCAGTCTGTGGAAGCACCTCGGCAGTCAAGGAGGCTTTACAATCGATTCGGACCGCGATTGAGGAGCTGCCGTAATATGGCAAAATATCTGCAGCGCCGTGCAGGCGATGGTGGGAGGACAACATGACCCGAGGAATGAATACTCTGTTTTTTATGTTTGCCTGTCTTGGAGCGGCAGACTATTTGCTGGGGAACCGCTTTGGTCTGGCAGACGAATTCGAGCGAGGGCTGAATTGTTTTGGAAATATTCTGATTGCTATGGCGGGCTTTATGAGTTTGTCTTCCGTAATGGGCCGCGTGCTTGCCCCCATCGCGGCGCCTGTTTTTGCCATAGTGGGAGCAGACCCTTCCGCCATTGCTGGGATTCTACTCGCCACAGATGCAGGGGGTGCGATTCTAGCGGAAGAATTGGCAGTGAATCCCGACGCCGGTGCGTTTCACGGGTATTTCGTTGCAAGTATGCTAGGCGCATCTATGATGTGCATAATTCCAATGACGATGATTAGCACAGACGACGGTCTGCGCCCGTGTGCCATCTATGGCTTGGTGGCGGGCCTGTTCTCTGTTCCGGTTGGATGTATCGCTGGGGGACTGCTTGCAGGTTTTGACCTTGCTATGATACTCCAAAACCTGATCCCCGCAGCGATTTTATGTGCTTTGCTGTTTATCTTTATGATCTTTTTCAGCAATCTGATTGTGCGTTCGCTTCAAATTTTGGGGAAAATTCTACTCTGCGTTAGTCTGACTGGACTGATGATTTCAGCCGCAGGGAAATTACTTGGGGTGACATTGGCGGAGGACTTGATTCCATTGGATGAAATCTTTGCGATCGCTGGCACGATCGTTCTGACTCTGTGCGGCATCTTCCCCCTGGCTGCCGTGATACTCCGTGTTTTTAAAAGGGCCGTAGCAGGTATGGCGGGTATGCTAAAAATTGACGAGACAGATGCCGTAGGAATGTTGACGACTCTGGTCAATCCGTTTCCCGCGCTTGGAAGGATGAGAGAGATGACACCCAGGGGGCTCATGCTGAATACGGCCGTTCTTGTTGTGGCACACTGTATGCTTGGGGATTATTTTGCCTATATATCCACCCTGCGGCCGGACTTGCTATGGCCAGTCATTACGGCAAAAGCAATATCAACATTCATTGCAATATCCATCACCTTGCTGATTCAGCGGACGCATCTGTGGAACAAGATATGGCCAAACAATGTGGAAGTGTGACCCATGCAATACCATACCCAAAGAGACTGCCGAGCAGCTATAAAGGACGATTTCCCACAAATACGTTGGCGGCAAGGTGGTATTGAAGCCATTGCACTGTGTGAAATTTTTCCAGTGAAAAGGAGCGTAATCCCCCCCGTCGATTTGAAAACAGTGCCGCAAAGCTTTTTCAAAAGAAAAGTACCGAAAATTGTGATATTTCGGTACTTTGGCACCCCGAACTGGACTTGAACCAGCGGCCTACTGCTTAGGAGGCAGTCGCTCTATCCAACTGAGCTATCGGGGCTCATATGAAGTTTTGCCCTGACAGGCGATAGGTGAGCTATCACTTAGAAAGAAGATGCCCTATCCAACTGAGCTGCTGGCGCATCTTTTTCCATATTCCACATAAATAGATTTTTATTTTACTCGCTTTTCTTTCCCCTGTCAACCCTTATTCCTTTGAGAAACACGTCCGTCTTATAAACCGACAACTTGCCCAAAACCGGCTGTGTTAAACGATGGGGCATTACCCTAAAGGTGGCTTTGTGGCTTTGAAAATGGTTATTGAAATCCATATAATGAAAAATTAGTTAATGCATTTTGTGCAAAATTACATTTATGAGACAGGCGCGCTTTGTGAAACACAAGATCGCAGAAGGCGGGCCTGTGTATCCGTCCTTCCCCGCAAATGCATGGGCCGCGATGGACGAATATTCACTCATTGCGCGTTTCGCTGCTAACCTGGGAGAATGGTGGTCGAAAAGAAGGGCGGACGCGCAGGTCCGCCCCTGCACCGCTCATACGGCATCCTTGCCCTTTTCTGCCGCTTCTATCCGTTTGACCGCTTCTTCCAGGCTAATCCCTTCCTTACGGGCAATCCGGGCCAGGTCCTCAAATTCGTACTTCTGACGCGCAATCCCCCAGCCCTCCGAATGCTTGCAGCGAACCGGTCCGTATGGCGTTTCCACCGTTTCCATCCTGCGCCGCAGCGTATGGCGCGCCAGACGCGCCTCTCGGACGCCCAGCGTTGTCGTGTGCCGGAACAGCAGCGATACCATCGTCTCCCGGTCCGCTTCCTCGCAGATCACACGGAGCAGCGTCCCGGGACGCGACTTCTTCATTCCTATCGGTGACGTATATATGTCCAATGCGCCGCCGTCAAAAAGACGCTCCATCGCAAAGCCGATTTGCTCCGCCGTCATGTCGTCCACATTGCACGACAGCTCCAATACCAACTCCGGAGCCGTTTCCGTCTCGCCCAGCAGCGCACGCACACAGTTCGCCGCCTCGAAATCCTTCTTTCCCATGCCATAGCCAATCGCGTTTATTCGCATGACCGGCATCGTTCCAAACCGTGCCGCAAAATGCTTCAGCAACGCCGCGCCGGTCGGCGTGCAAAGCTCGCCCTGGACGCTTCCGCCGTACACCGGAACCCCCCGCAGAATGTACGCCGTCGCGGGGGCCGGGACTGGCAGAATTCCATGGGCACAGTGCACTTGTCCGCAGCCTGCATGAATCGGAGACACAACGATTTCCTCCGGCGCAAGACGGTGCAGCAGTAAACACACGGCCGTAATGTCCGCTATGGCGTCCAGCGTACCGACCTCGTGGAAGTGAATCTCTGTCACCGGAACGCCGTGGACGTGGCTTTCCGCCTCGGCAATCAGACCGTAAACCGCCAGCACGTCCGCCTGTACCTTTTCCGGAAGTTTCATATGATCCCGGACGATGTGTTCAATATCATGGAGTCCGCTGTGGTGATGGCGGCTGTGGCCGTGCTCATGTTCGTGATGATGATGCTCATGCTCATGGTTGTGATGGCGCTCATGGCTGTGCGTATGTTCCGTGTGATGGTCGTGGCTTTCCTCCTCGACACCGTTCACTTTCACGGAAAAATGTGTTCCCGTAATGCCGCACTTTACCGCTGGTTCCCGCGTAATCGCAGCGCCGGGAAGTCCCAGGCCGTTCAGCTCCCGCAGAAACGAATCCGGGTCCGGCAGCAGCTCCAGAAGCGCCGCCGCAAGCATATCTCCCGCAGCGCCCATGCCGCAATCCAAATACAGCGTTTTCATCGCGCTATACCTCCTTTTTTCCATCCATATGGTTTATCATACTGGCTAAATAACCCGCGCCAAAGCCATTGTCGATGTTCACCACCGAAACGCCGCTTGCACAGGAATTCAACATGGACAGCAACGCCGACAAGCCATGAAACGACGCGCCGTAGCCTACGCTGGTGGGCACCGCAATGACCGGACAATCCGCCAGACCGCCGATCACGCTGGCAAGCGCACCCTCCATGCCCGCAATGGCGATGATGACGCTGGCGCTCATGATCTCGTCCAAATGCGCAAGGGTTCTGTGCAGACCGGCGACGCCTACGTCATACAGGCATATGACCTCGTTGCCTAAGACCTGCGCCGTGAGAGCCGCCTCCTCTGCGACGGGAATGTCGCTGGTGCCGCCGGTGGCAACTACAATCTTACCAATGCCGTCCGGCTCCGGCAGAGGGCCAATTACACCTGTCCCCGACGCCGCGTGGTAGTCCAACGGATGCGCCGCGCATACAAACGCAGCGGCTTCCGGCGTCATGCGGGTAATCAGGATGCTTTGCTGTCCGTTCTTCCGCATGGCCGCTACAATGCCCGCAATCTGTTCCGGGGTTTTTCCGGCTCCGTAGATCACCTCCGCCGCCCCCTGACGTATCTTCCGATGCAGGTCTACCTTTGCATAGCCAATGTCCTCAAAGGGCGCGGCTTTCAGCTTGAACAGCGCGTCCTCTACCGGCAGTTCCCCTGACCGCACCGATTCCAGAATCCGCTTGATTTCGTTATTCACTTCGAACCTCCAAATCCAACAGCACACCGCTGTATGTCTTTTTCAAGGTCTCCACAATTTCCCGTCGATTTTCCAGCAATCGCGGAATTTGCTCCGCCGGCACCTGAATGCGGGCGCAGCCCTTCAGCAGACGAACACGGAAATCCGTCAGGCCCAGGGTGAACAGATAATCCTCCGCCGCTTCAGTTTTCTGCAGCTTTTCCGGCGTGATTGCTTCCCCGGCGGGAATTCGCGTAGCCAAACAGGCATATGCCGGCTTGTCCCAGGTAAAAAGCCCAGCCTCCCTGGAGCGACTGCGGATTTCCTCCTTTGTCAAGCCACACTCGCGTAAGGGAGAATGTACCGCCAATTCTTGCAAGGCCCGCATTCCTGGACGGTCCGAAGCGTCGTCGGAAGCATTTGTGCCGTCCAGAAGGACAGAATAGCCGTCCTCTGCCGCCGCATGGATGATCACTTCAAACAGGGTCCGCTTGCAGTGGTAACAACGGTCCGGCAGGTTGGCCACAACCTCTGGAACGGACAACACGTCCACCGTCAAAACCTGCATGGACGCCCCCAGCTCCGCCGCCAGACGTTCCGCGTCCGCCCGCTCAAACTGCGGCTGAAACGCCGACTGTACATAATACGCCCGCACCTCCGCGCCCCAGCGTTTGGCCGCGTACAGCAAATACGCCGAATCCACACCCCCCGAAAACGCCAGAGCGACGCGGGGATGTTCTTTGAAAAATGCTTCCAGCGTCATAGAATCCTCTTTTCTACAAATTGCTTTGTTCCCGGTTCAGCCAGCGGCGGAGACCGTTGCCAATGCTCGTTACGCTCAGCAGCGCCGCCGTCAGAAAGCCGCCCGGAATCAAAATCATCCACCATGCGCCGCTCAACAGCGCCTTCTCCGCCAGGGACAGCATACTTCCCCAGGAAATTACTTCCAGGGGCAGCCCCAGACCCAGAAAACTTAGGGTCGATTCCGTCAAAATGGCGCTCCGGAGGTTCATCACCACCATGAACAGAATCGACGGCAGCAGGTTCGGCGCAAGATGCCAGCGGAGAATGTGGAAAAAACCGCCTCCCATACACCGTGCCGCCGCAGCAAAACCGCTCTCCCGCAGCCGCAGAACTTCCGTACGCACGACTTTTGCAATTCCTGTCCAGCTTGTCGCGCCGATAACTATGGACAAACGGATGACGTTCGGTTTTCCCAACATCCCCTGGAGCAGGAGAACCAACAGCAGTCCCGGAATGCTTAACAGAATTTCCGTCAGACGCATGAGAAGGGTGTCCAGCCAGCGGGGGGCCAGGCCGCTCACTGCGCCGAACAAAATACCCGTCAGCGCCGAAATTCCCGCCGCGGCGAAGCCGATGAACAGCGAGATTCTGCCGCCGTACCAGATCATGGAAAAAATATCCCGGCCCATGGCGTCCGTGCCGAACCAAAACGCCTTGCCCGGCGGCAGACTTGTATGGGCAAGGTCCATATAAGCCGGGTCCTTCGGCAAAACCGGACAGAGACAGCCCAACAGCAATACCGCCAGAACGATCCAGGAAATAACCGGAATTTCCGGCAAAATTCGGATTGATGGTTCCGGCGGCGCTTCCTCCGGACGGGGCCCAACCAGCACAAACCGTTCATCCAAAATGATCCACCTCCATCCCCCCGCCGGGCCGGATACGGGGATCGAGCCGTTCGTTGACCGCCTGCGCCAGCATCCCGCACAGCATAACTGCTCCGCCGGAAAACAGACACAAAGCCATTAACAGGTATGTGTCCTGACAGCGGGCGCTTTCGTAGGACAACGCCCCCAGCCCTGGATACGAAAATACCGTCTCTGTCACGTAGGTTCCGCCCAGAATGTGGGGAACGGCAATTGCCATCATGCTGAAATACGGCGGCAGAATGTTCCGCAGGCAATGCCGCAGAAGAATCTGCCGGCGGTTCAGGCCCTTGGCCTTTGCCAGCAGAACATAATTTGCCCGTATTTCTTCCAGCAGCTTGTTGCGAATCATATACGCATAGTACCACAAATGGCTCAAAACCACAACCGTCAGCGGAAGGAGCAAATGAATCAGACGGTCTCCCCAATCGCGGGCCTTTCCAACCGCATACGCCCCGCTGCTGGGCAAAAGACGCAGCCAGACGGAGAATATCAAAATCAACGCCAGAGACAGCCAGAATTCCGGAATGCAGCTCGACAGAGCCCCCGCCCTGCACAGAAGACGATCCAATGGGCGGTCCTCGAAGCGGGCGCACAAAATGCCTAAAACCGGGGATAAAGCGAAAATTAACACAAATCCTGTTCCGCCCAGAAGCAGCGTGTTATTCAGCCGTTTTCCAATTATGTCCAGTACGTCCGTTTTGTATTTGTAGGACATCCCGAAGTCCCCCCGCAAGGCGTTCGACAGCCAGCGGAGATACTGCGTGTGAAGCGGGTCATACAGCCCAAGGCGTTCCTCGGCCTGAGTACGCTCTTCCGGCGTCAGCTTTTCCGCCCGTTCGCCGTAGTATGCAACCAGCGGGTCTCCTGGCGCAAGACGCGCCGCGTAAAACACCGTCACGGACAACAGTAGCATACTTGCCAAAAACAGCAGCAATTTTTGCAGGCCATATAAAAAAGGATTCCGGCGCATCAGCAGTCCTCCGTCAATACATAATGATCCGGCGCGAGCTCCCGCAGCGTGCCCGCCGTGGAGAATTCCCCGAATTCCACCGGCTTCCGCGCACGCTCCCGCCGGGGGTCCGGAGCCGGAACCGACGCTAAAAGCGCCTGCGTATAGGGATGCTTCGGGTCCGCAAACAACGCCCTTACCGGCGCAAGCTCCACGATTTTTCCATGGTACATCACCGCCGCCCGTCCGCACAGATACCGAACGACCGCCAGGTCGTGGGCGATGAACAAGAACGTAAAACCATGTTCCTCCTGCAAGTGGCGGAACAGGTTCAGGATTTGCGCCTGAATGGAAACGTCCAGGGAGGAAACCGGTTCATCCGCCACCAGAAATTCCGGCTCCATCGACAGTGACCGTGCAATCGCAACCCGCTGCCGCATCCCCCCCGACAGCTCGGGCGGGTATTTGTCCAGATACGACGCATCCAGGCCGACGTAATGCAGCTGAAACGCCGCCTCCGCACGGTGCGACCCCCGCGGGGGCGTGACGCCGTGAATCACCATCGGTTCCGAAATGATGTCGGCCACTTTCATCCGCTGGTTGAGGCTTGACGTGGAATCCTGAAAAATAATCTGCCGCGCGGTTTGCAGATGTTTCCGGTTTTCCTGAAACTGCTTTTTGTCCCAAATGTCAATCCCCTGATAGTAAATTTTCCCGGCAGAGGGACGGATAAGATTCATGATGCACCGCACCAGAGTGGATTTTCCGGAACCGGATTCCCCGACCAGCCCGAAAACCTCCCCCCGCCGGATTTGAAACGAAACGTCATCCACCGCCTGCAAAACCGTACGGCCCGGCAGCGGAAACCGGCAGGACACCCGCTGCACGTCCAGGAGAACTTCAGCCATAAAAACCGCCTTTCACCGGAGATTCCACCGGCGGCGCCCGTTCGTCCAACAGCCACGTCGCCGCGAAATGGGTTTCCGTTATTTGGAACATCGGAGGCGCTTCCTCGTAGTCAATTGCAAGCGCATAGCGGTTACGGGGCGCAAAGGCGTCGCCTTTGGGAGGATGCAGCAGGCTCGGGGGCGTACCGGGGATGGCATAAAGCGGTTCGCCCTCCCGTGCAAGGGACGGCAGCGCCAGCAGCAGCCCCCACGTGTAAGGATGACGCGGGTCATAGAAAATCTCCTCCACCGTCCCAATTTCCACGATTTTTCCGGCGTACATCACTGCCACCCGGTCCGCCGCGCGGGCTACGACGCCTAAGTCATGCGAGACGAGAACCGTTGCCGTACCAAGGGTCTGCTGGATTTCCCGCAGAAGGTCCAATATCTGTGCCTGAACGGTTACATCCAAGGCCGTCGTAGGTTCGTCAGCAAACAGAATCTTCGGCTCCGACGCCAGCGCCGCCGCCATAACACACCGCTGCCGCATTCCGCCGGAGAGCTGATGCGGATATAACTGCGCCTTTTC
This sequence comes from uncultured Oscillibacter sp., assembly GCA_947382875.1. GTDB lineage: Bacteria > Bacillota > Clostridia > Oscillospirales > Oscillospiraceae > Oscillibacter. Next base: position 26,938 of record CANDBG010000007.1, read on the forward strand.
CGGCGTCAGCCCCACCAGCGTCAGCAGGCTTTCCACCCGGCAGCGGACCTCTGTCCCTGCCGCCCGCGGACGGTGAACCCGGACGGCCTCCGCAATCTGCCGCCCTGCAGGAATGGTGGGATTCAACGCCGTCATCGGGTCCTGAAACACCATGGAGAATAAACGGCCGCGCAGCTTTTGCATTTCACGCTCGGAAAGAGATGTAATGTCCATGCCATCCGCGTGAATGCTTCCGCTTTTGATCTGCGCCGTGACCGGCAGGAGCTTCAAAATGCTCTTGCAAAGCACGCTCTTTCCGCAGCCAGACTCCCCGACAATCGCCAGCACTTCCCCCGCTTTTACCGAAAACGATACATCTCGTACCGCCTCCACTTCCCCCTGAGGCGTCCGGAAGCTCACGGACAGATTTTTCACATTCAAAAGTTCCGGCATAACATTATTTTTTCAGGGTCCAGTCGGTGATGTTCCAGAAAATCCCGACGCCATGATGTCCCATTACGGTATCTTCCGAAATGCCCTCCAGGCCGGACACGGCTACATAATCCGCATCCACGTAGCAGAGGAAGGCAAATGCCGGGTCATCTGCAAGCGCCGTTTGAAATTGGGCGTACGCGGCGGCCCGGACGGCGGGATCGTCGGAACGGCGGGCCTCCGTCAGATATTGGTCCACCAAAGGGTTTGAATAGCCGGAGTAATTGGCGCCCTTGTCCGTGCCAAACACCTTGTAGGTATGACTGTCGGCGTCAAAGGGACTCCCCCAGCCAATCAGATACGCCATTTGTCCCGCCCAGTCCACACGGACCGGAACTTCGACGGTGCAGTCAACGCCCACCGCTTGCAGCTGCTGGGCCGCCGCCTGCGCCATATCCAGACGTACCTGATCCCCTGCGCCGGTGCTCAGGACAAACCCGATTTTTTCCCCGTTCCGATAGTAAAAGCCGTCTGACTCTTTGGTGCAGCCCGCCGCTTGAAGAAGCTGTTCCGATTTCGCGGGGTTGTAGTCGTAATGCTCAACGGCTTCGTTGTTGTAAATATTGCGCTGCAAAGGGCCGTAGGCCGTCGCCCCGCGCCCCAGAAGTACCGCGTCCAAAATCGCCTGACGGTCCAGCGCATAGCAGATTGCGGGAATCAAATCCCGGTTTTCCGTCCAGTAGTCGTTGCGGAAATTGAACAGAATCCCACGATAATCCGACGTTTTCATCTCGTAGATATTCCAGCCCTCCCGGCCCCGAAACGCCTCCGTATCCTTGGGTGTCAGCAGAGCCAGATCCAGCTCGCCCGTCTGCATCTGGAGCGCCTTGGCGTTGCTGTCCGGAACGATTTTGAAGATCACCATATCAATTTGCGCGGGCGTCCGGAAGTAATCCTCGTTTTTTACCAGCGTGATCGTCTGCCCTTCGTCCCAGCTTTCCAGCTTATAGGGACCTGTACCGACGGGATGGCGGAAAAAGTCCGAGGTCTGCCAGTCTTCTCCCTCCAGGAGATGCTTCGGAAGCACCGGCATGGTCATGTAGTCCAGAAAGGCTGCGTTCGGCGCGTCCAGGCGGAAGGAAATCGTATGATCATTTTCGACCGCAATCTCCAAAACGTCCTCAAAATCCGGCGCGTTTTCCGACGCGTTTTCCGGATTCATGATCGCCTCGATGGTGAAGCGCACGTCTTCTGCGGTAAAGGGCTCGCCGTCGTGCCAGGTGACGCCTTCCTCCAGCGTGAACGTATAGGTACAGGTTTCCGCGTCGAAGGTCCACGAGACGGCCAGCCCCGGCACGACTTGATTTTTACCATTGTGAGCCATCAGGCCGTTGAACAGCAGAAGATTGATTTCCCCATGTTCATCCATGGCGGGGTTGATGCGGGTATAGTCGCCGCTGCCGTACACCAGAACGGACGGTTCCACAGAATCCGGAGCGTCATCGGGCGCGGCGCTTTGACCGCAGGAGGTCAGGGCCAGCAGGCATGCCAGGAGCAAAAGCAGTATGGCTGTTTTCTTCATGGTTCCAATTTCCTTTCACCGTTTGCGGCCGCCAAGGAGCAAAAAAAGCATACGGTTTTTCGCATGAAAAACCGTATGCCTTCTGGCATACCTTTCGGCGGGTCCTTGCACTTGGAACGGAGCTTTCTGGCTCCTCTTGTTTGCTTCCTGCAAACAGTATGGCGTTATTATACCGGAATCATCGGGTTTTGTCAAGATGCGCGTCGGGAAAAAGGAGATGGTAGAGCATCGGGGAAAAGTGAAATTGCTCCATAAGCTGTTTTGCCTCTTCCAGCATCCGGTCCCGGCGGAGCTTCGGCGCATAGCCCTTGTATACCGCCCGAATCAACAGATTCTTCGGTGTGCTGGCGAAATCGATAAACTCCAAAATCTGGGTTTTATAGCCGCAGTATTCCAGCAGGTTCGCGCGAATGGCGTCCGTGGACAACGCCGCAAAACGTTCCTGCACAATTCCATAGCGCGACAGAATCGGCAGCGTTTGGGGCTTCATCTGACGGTTCAGCTCGTGCTGACAGCAGGGTACTGAAAAGATCATTTTCGCTTTCCACTGAACCGCATTGAACAAGGCGTAATCCGTAGCCGTGTCACAGGCGTGGAGCGTCATGACGATATCCACGTCAAATGGAGCCTTATAACCATTGATGTCCCCCAGCTCAAAGCGGAGATTCTGATACCCGTACCGCTCCGCCGCGGCGTTACACTTTTCGATCACGTCCGCTTTCAAATCAAGACCTACGATATTGGCCTCGATTCCTTTGATTTTCGTGAGGTAGTAATAGACGATAAACGTCAGGTAGGATTTCCCGCAGCCAAAGTCAATGACGTTTACCGACGGCGCATGCAAATCCTTCACCGCGTCATCAAGGATCTCCAAATATCGGTTGATCTGACGGTATTTATCATACATGGCGTTTACGATTTTGCCCTCTTTGGTAAATATCCCCATGTCAACCAGCGGCAGTATCCCGGCGTCGGCTTTCAGAAGATAGTTTTTCTCCCGGTTGTGCCCGGCGGACGCTGCCGCGCACGCCTCCTGCAGGGCCCGGCGCTGGAAGGTACAGCGTCCCTTTCGGGAAACCCGGATCATATATTCATACTGGCTGTCCCAGGCGTTGAATTGCAGAAAGCCATCCTCCATCAAACGCTGACAGGTCTCCGAAAACGCGGAAACCGGGACATTTTCATGAAAAACCTGCTTTTCCGTATACTTGCTGAACTGATACTTGTCGCCCTTCCGCTCCACTGCAACCTTTTTCAGCGCCGACGCTTTCCCCGCCGGCTTGCTCAGCACCGCCCTGACGGCATCGCCCTCTGGAATTCGCGCAAGGTGTTCCTTTAATCCGTCCATCATGTTACGCATCTCCCCTGAAGCCAGATTTTCACCGTGCCGAAAGTATAACACCAATTTCCAACACATTCAACCCTGAATCGAAATGCGCTTTCTTCTTGTATTTTTTTGCAAAATATCGTATGATAAGAGAGAACCCACGCACGCGCATCCCCCGGCAGAACCATTCCTCACCAAATACATAAAATACACAAAGGAGGCCATCCCATGGAAGAAAAAACTATGTTCAACGTGACCGTGGACGGCGAGGTACATACCTACCCTCGCGGAACATCCTATCAGACCATTGCCGCGGACTTTCAGGACCGCGTTCCCTGTGACATCCTGCTGGTCAACCGGGACGGAAAACTTTGCGAGCTCCATAAGGTTCTGGACCGGGACTGCTCCCTCAGGATGGTCACCGCCCTGGATAAACCCGGCTTTCAGACCTACGAGCGCAGCACGGTCTTTCTGATGCTGAAAGCCTTCTACGATGTGGCAGGCCGGGAAAACGTGGAACGCATTTCGGTCGAATACTCTTTAAGCAGCGCACTCTTTATTCTGGCGCGCGGTAATTTTACGCTGGACCAGGCGCTCCTGAACCGCGTCGAAGCCCGTATGCGGGAGCTGTCCGCCCTGGCGCTGCCCATCGAAAAACATTCCGTCAACACCGACGATGCTATGGAGATTTTCCGTCAGAACCGCCTGATTCACAAGGCGCAGCTCCTTAGCTTCCGCGTCAACTCTCACGTCAACATCTATTCCCTTGACGGCTTTGTGAACTACTTCTACGGCTACATGGCCCCCAATACGAGCTATATCAAATGCTTCGGCCTGGAGCTGTTTGAAAACGGCTTTGTGCTCCGTCTGCCCGCGCAAAAGGACCCCCGTCAGCTGGGAGAATTCCGGCCCTCGAAAAAGGTTTTTCATGAGCTTTATCAATCCACTCTGCGTTCCCAGGCCCTCAACGCCTCCAACGTGGCGGAGCTGAACACCACAATCGCGCAGGGCAATGCCACACCGCTCATTCTGGCGCATGAAGCCGTGATGGAAAAGAAAATCGGTGACATCGCCGCGGAAATTGCCGCCCGGAGGGAAGTGCGCTTCGTCATGATCGCAGGACCTTCCTCCTCCGGCAAAACCACCTTTTCCCATCGGCTCTCCACCCAGCTGCGCGCCTGCGGTCTGCGGCCTTACGCCATCGCAACGGATAACTACTTCAAAAACCGCGAGGACACGCCCAGAGATGAAAACGGTCAGTACGATTTCGAAGGCTTAGGGGCCATGGATGTGGCACAGTTCAACGCGGACATGGTTCGGCTTTTGAACGGCGAAACCGTCGACATTCCGGTTTTCAACTTCAAAAAAGGCGCGCGGGAATACAACGGCAATTTCCTTTCCCTGGGACCGGAAGATGTGCTCGTTATTGAGGGCATTCACTGCCTGAACGACCAGTTTACCCACTCCCTGCCCAAAGAGAGCAAGTACAAAATTTACATCAGCTGTCTCACCACGCTCAACATCGACGACCATAACCGTATCCCGACCACCGACGCCCGTCTTCTGCGGCGCATCGAGCGCGACGCCCGTACCCGCGGGTACAGCGCCCAGGCGACCATCAAAATGTGGCCGTCGGTCCGGCGGGGCGAGGAAAACAATATTTTCCCCTTCCAGGACAGCGCTGACATGATCTTCAACTCGGCTCTCATCTACGAAACCGCCCTGCTGAAACCGTATGTACAGCCGCTGCTGTTCGGCGTTCCTCGCGACAGCGACGAATATATTGAGGCAAAACGACTGCTCAAATTCCTCAATTACTTCCTGCCAATCCCCGCCGACAACATCCCCAAAACGTCCCTCATGCGGGAGTTTATCGGCGGTGGCTGCTACCACGTCTGACCGTAAAAAACGCCGCCCCAAACAAAAACCAGCCGCCGGGAAATCCCCGGCGGCTGGTCTGCTTTATGTACCAGCGTAAATCAAATCCACCAATCCCGTCGTCAGGAACGGAATGAATGTCAGCGCCAGAAGCTCCACAAGCAATACAATGTAGAAGGGTATACTTTCGATGATAAAATCTTTCAGCTTGCATTTTGTCTCGCCGCACACCACAAACATCAGCGTGCCCATCGGCGGAGACATGGAACCAATCGCCATGTTGAAAATGAACATCATCAGGAACTGAATCTCATTGATCTGATAGCTCTGGGCAATCGGGAACAGCAGCGGCACCAGAATGATCATGGCTGCATTGCCCTCAATGAACATACCCACGAACAGCAGGAACAGATTGCACAGCAGAAGGAATACATACTTGTTTCCGCTTACCGCCAGCATTCCCTGGGTCAGCATCTGCGGAATCTGCTCCTTCGTGAGAATCCACGACAGCGCCGACGCCGCGCCAATAATCAGCATGATGCTGGCCGTCGAAAGAACGGACTCCTTCAAGCCATTCCGGATCGTCTGCCAGTCCAGCTCTTTGTACAGCAGGCCCAGCATCACGGAGTACACCGCTGCCACCGCGCCGGCCTCCGTCGCCGTGAACACGCCAAGACGCACACCGCCAATAATAATGATCGGCAGGCACATCGGCAGAATGGATTCCTTGATGACCGGCGCAACCTCACTCCACTTCATGCCGCTCTGGCGGGAAGGGGCGTAGCCACGCCTTTTGGAGATGATAGAAACCGTGATCATTTCGCCCGCGCAAAGCAGAATGCCTACGCCAATGCCTGACACAAACAGTTTGCCGATGGATACGTTTGCCAGAGAGCCGCAGAGAATCATTGCAATGCCCGGCGGGATAATCGGGGTGATCATGGCCGAGGCCGCCGTCACCACGGACGAAAACGCCTTGCTCATGCCCTTCTTCTCCATCTCGGGCACCAGCATACGGGCTTCCATGGCGGCGTCCGCCAGACTGGAACCGGACAGACCGCCCATCAGCGTCGACAGCAGTACGTTTACCTGCGCCAGACCGCCCCAAAGGCGTCCGGTCAGCACGTCGCACAGGGCCATAATCCGACGGGTTACGCCGGAATAGTTCATAAACACGCCCGCGCATACAAAAAACGGAATGGCCATCAGCGACGGGTTCTGAATTGCCGAAACTAACCGCTGGGCCAGAATCATGGAGTTGACCGCCGGGTTGAGGAAAAAGTAAATCGCGCTGCCGGCAATCACCGACAAAAATACCGGTACCTTGATGAACAGCAAAAGCAGCATCACGACCAGCGCGGTTGCAATCGTAGAACTCATAGCGTTTCTTTCTCCTCTCCGGGTTTTTTGAGATACTGCGCGTAAGCCGCGTACAGCATACTAATCAGCATCAGCGCGCCGCCAACAGGCACCACCGCGTAGGCTACGCCGTAAGGCAGACGCAGCAGGTTCGTCACACGGCCCGCCACGATCAGCTGATTATAATACTGGATCTCCTGCCAGAACAGATACACCAGAATCAGCAGCTGAATCACCACGTCAAACCGTTCAATCACGCCGCCGATTTTCTTCGGCAGCGCATCCACCACAATCTCAATCGCAATATGCGATCCGGCCCGGAACGCTCCCGCGCCTCCCAGGAACACAATCCACAGGAACAGAAGCATCTGAACCTCTTCCAGCCAGGTAATGGGACTGTGCATGATGTAGCGCTTCAAAACGCCGACGAAGGTCAGAGCCACCAGCGCCACCATCAATACGCAGGAAACCCCAAGGTCCAGGTTTCCCAGTGTTTTCAGGGTCTTATTGGATTTCATACCGCCCTCTCTCCTTTCTGATACCGAATCAAACCGTTCCATCTGCAAAATCGCAGGTGTTTCCGGGAACCTGCGGCACCGCGTAATAGCCGTTTTCCAGCTGGACCGGATAGCGGAAATATTTGCGCAGGTGGGGAATCGCCTCCAGGAACAGGTTCGGGTGTCCCAGAGCGATGTGATTGTAAAGCACCAAATGCTGGTGAATCTGTCCCATGTCTCCCACGTGGGGAATCACCGGTATGCCGAATTTCCGCGACATCAGGCTGATCAGCAGAAACTCGGAAATGCCGCCAACCCGTACGGCGTCTGCCTGGTTGATGTCCAGCGCGCCTGCTTGCAGGTAGTTCTTGAACAGCACCTTATTGGGCACGTGTTCTCCCAAGGCAATCCGGATTGGATGAAACGCCCGTCGGAGCGTTTGATGCGCCAGCACGTCGTCCGGGTCCGTCGGCTCCTCCACCCAGTACGGGTCGATGGTCCGCAGGCGGTCGATGACGTGCATTGCCTTTTGCAGCGTCCACTGCTGGTTCGCGTCCACCATAATTGTGGCGGCGTCCCCGGCGGTTTTGCGGATCAGTTCCGCACGGCGGATGTCCCGGGCCGGGTCGGCGGAGCCGACCTTCAGCTTCATCGCCGTGAAACCCTTGTCCATCGCCTGTTTCGTGTTCTCCACGATGGCCTCGTCCGGGTACTCGAACCAGCCGACGGACGTGTCATAGCCCCGGTAGCCGGTTTTCAGCACGATTTCCCGTTCCGCCCGGCCCGTCTGACCGGCCCGGAGGATTTCCAGCGCTTCCTCTTTCGTCAGAACGTCCTCCACATACCGGAAATCCAGCAGGGAAACCGTTTCCTCCGGCGTACGGTCCAGCAGCAGCTTCCAGAGGGGCACGCCCTCCGCCTTGGCCCACAGGTCGAAGCAGGCGTTGACGATGCTCGCCAGAGCCAGATGCACCACGCCCTTGTGAGGGCCAATCCAGCGGTAGGCGGGGGAATCCGTCAGGGCGGCGAAGGTGGTTCCGAAATCGGCCATCAGCTCATACAGCTCCCGGCCTGCCAGGGACTGTGCCAGATGCTTCACCGCAAGGCACACGATTTCATTTCCCGCGCCCAGGGTGAAGGCAATTCCCACGCCGTCGAGATTTGCGTCGGTTTTCAGGCGGCATACGGCGTAAGCGTACACCGGACTCGTGTGTACGGCGTCAGACCCTGCGCCTCCCTCCAGGGGAAACTGCCGGTCCTCCACCTCAACGGCGGTAATCCGTATGGTTTTCACAAATAAGCCTCCCTTTTCAGCGTCCTCAAGTCAAACGGGGCGAAAAAGCGGGGACAAATTCTTGTCCCCGCTTGACTGCATCCTGCGTCAGCCGATGATCTCCTGCACCATCTCGTACAGGCCGTCACGCCACTGCCCGGAAACGGCGGGGTCGTCATAAATCGTCGCGGCCGCTTCCTTGAAACGCGCCCGCTCGGCGTCGTCCAGCTCAATGATGGTTACGCCCTGGGCTTCCATATCGCTTACATACTGTTCCAGCATTTCATCCTGCTTCGTGTTTTGCAGCACGCCGGCTTCCTTGCCGGTTTCCACCAGAATCTCCTGCTGCTCAGGGGTCAGGCTCTGGAAGAACTGCTCGCTGCACACCTGCTGGGCAGGCATTTTGATGTGCTGGGTCAGGGTAATGTACTTGGCCACTTCGTAATAGGACTGACCGTACAGGGTTGCCATCGGGTTTTCCATGCCGTCGATGGTGCCCTGCTGGGTGGCGGTATACACGTCGTTCAGAGCCATTGCGGTAGGCGCGGCACCCATGGCCTCAAAGGCGCGCATATAGCTGGTGGTGTTGGGGGTGCGGACGATCAGGCCCTTCATGTCCTCGAGGGTGTACACGGGCCGCACGCTCATCAGGTTCCGCTCGCCGTAGGCCCACGTCGCCAGGATGCGCAGGCCGCTCTGGGCCAGCTGCTCCTCCTGCTCGTGATACCAGTCGCTGTCAATGAGCTTCCAAACCTGATCCCAGGTATCGTAGACGTAAGGGGCGGAGGTGATGCCCAGTTCCGGCGCGCCGTAGTCGGCCCAGAAGGAGCCGTCGCCGATGGTGATAATCGGCTCACCCATCAACATCTGGTCCAGCAGGTCGTTTTTCGAGCCAAGCTGGCCGGAGTGGAAAATTTCGGCCTTCATGGTGCCGCCGCTGCGTTCTTCAATCAGCCGCGCCCACTCGTTGCAGCCCAGGTCCCAGGGTTCGCCGGGGAAGTTCTCGTAGGCAATCTGAACCACGACCTGCGCTTCGCCGCCGGCAGCGTCCGCGCCGCCGCTGTTGGAGGAATCCTGGGTATCGCCGCCTCCAGTGGCGGAGCCGCCGGAGCCGGAACCGCCGCCGCAGGCGGTGAGTCCAAACAGGGATGCGCTGATCATGAGCGCCGCAAGAATTCTTTTCATCTTCATGGAAATTCTCCTTGTACTGATTTTATTCCCACCGTCCGGCACAGGCGCGGCCGGTTGAAACACGTATAAATATTACGGTACTTATCATACAATTTCATGCCCTTCCTGTCAAGTGTTCAGAACTACATATCTTTTCCCGCTTTTTTGTGCATCTTGTTCATAGTTTTTTCAAAATTGGCCTCTCCGAGGAAAAACCCCACCGAAGCAATTGACATATGCGCAAAACCTGCTACAATAAAGCTATATATACAGAATTCGGTCCGAATGCCGCCGCCAGCGGAAGGAGGTCCTGAGAAATGAACAGTTCTCAGATTGCAAAGCTCGCCCGGGTCTCCCGGACCACGGTTTCCCGTGTGTTGAACGGGCATGGCAACGTTTCGGAGAAAACCCGCCGCCGTGTGGAGGCGGTAATTGCAGAACAAAATTATTTTCCGGATGCCGCCGCCCGGAATCTGGTTGGAAAAACCTGTAAAATTTTAGGCCTGTTTATCATTGACCTTGGCGCGGAGGGCGACGAATACACCATCTCCCGTTCGCAGTTTTTTTACGATTATATTGCCTATTCCGCCGACATTACCAGCCATTACGGCTATAATCTCCTCACCGCCGTGATCCGGAAAGACGGTATGGGGGAAATCGACCGTCTTTTTCAGAGCCGGAGCATTGCGGGCGGCATTGTGATGGGCGATCACCTGGACCAGCGGATTCTGGCGCGGTTTGCCGCCAGGGGGTACCGTCTGGCGCTGTACAATCAGGTCAGGCGGAGTCCGTCGCCGAACATTCTGACCATCAATTATGACAATTTCATGTGTGGATTTCTGGCGGGGCAGGAGCTTTGCCGGCAGGGACACAAGAAAATTGTACACGTGACCGGCGAACCGGATAAGCTTTCCGTGCAGGACCGTTTGGAGGGCTTTGAAACGGCCCTCACGGCGGCAGGGATTCCCTTTGACCGGAAAACAGACCTGGAATTCGGAAAATTCAACCGGAAAAGCGGCGGCTACGACGCCACCATCCGGCTCCTGGAACGTCGGTCGGGCAATCTGCCGACGGCTCTTTGCGTCGGTTCCGCAACCATGCTGCTGGGAACGTTTCAAGCCATTCGGGACCTGGGTCTACGGATTCCGGAAGACATTTCGCTGATCGGAATTGACGACACCGACGCTGCAATTTACACCACGCCGTCTCTTTCGGTGGTCTCGACTTCCCGTGAGGAAGTCGCCAGACAAACCGTGTCGCGTCTTGTGGAATTGATCGAACAAGGTACGGCTGCTACACGTGATTATGTAATTTCGGATGTGGTTCTTGCTCCCCGGGACAGTATCCGGCCTTATGCCTCCCCGGCGCAGGAGGACTGAAAAAGCTGACACACCGCTTGGTGTGTCAGCTTTCTGCATTTTATTCAGGGCTGTTTCCCAATATAGGCCAGCACGCCGCCGTCGACATACAGTACGTGGCCATTCACGAAGTTCGAGGCGTCCGACGCCAGGAAAATCGCCGGTCCCATCAGGTCTTCCGGCGTCCCCCAGCGGCCCGCGGGAGTTCGGCCAATGATGAACTGGTCAAACGGATGCCGGCTTCCGTCCGGCTGAAGCTCCCGCAGCGGAGCCGTTTGCTGCGTCGCGATGTAGCCGGGGCCAATGCCGTTGCACTGGATGTTCTGACCCGCAAATTCCGAGCAGATATTCTGCGTCAGCAGCTTCAGGCCGCCCTTGGCCGCCGTGTAGCCCGCCACGGTTTCCCGTCCCAGCTCGCTCAGAATGGAGCAGACGTTTATAATTTTGCCATGCCCACGGGCAATCATGCCCGGCAGCACCGCCTTTGCCACGATAAACGGCGCGGTCAGGTCCACGTCCACCACCCGGCGGAAGTCCTCCACGGACATTTCACACATCGGAATCCGCTTGATGATTCCCGCGTTATTGACCAGGATGTCCAGGGGCGCGACTTCCGTTTCAATCGTGCCAATCAGCGCCCGGACCGCCGCTTCGTCCGTCACGTCGCAGGCGTAGCCCTTCACGTCCGTGATCCCCTCCGCTGCATAGGCCGCCAGCGCCTTTTCGACGGAAGCATCGCTCGTGGCGCAGAACGTAACACGTGCGCCCGCCGCGTGCAGCGCCTGGGCGATGGCGAAGCCGATGCCGTAGCAGCCGCCCGTCACCAGGGCGGTTTTGCCGTTCAGGGAAAACCGATTCATAATCTCTGTGCTGGTCATATGTACAGGCTCCTTTCACATTTCCTATCTGGTTTTAATGCATCACGCGTCCGCCGGTGATATTGATGGACTGCCCGGTCATGTTGTCTGCAAAGCTGGAAGAAAGATACAGAAACATATGCGCGATATCCTCCATCGTCTGGGCGCGCTTGAGGGGAATGCCCTGAAGACGGGACTCAAAATAGGCTTCCGCGTCGCCGCCCTGACGGCGAATGTCTTCCAGGGCCCGCTCCCAGATGTTCGTCCGCACGATGCCGGGGCAGATGCAGTTTACATTGATGTTATACGGCGCGGCGTACATGGCGATGGATTGGGTCATACCGGTGACGCCGAATTTGGAGGTTGTATAGGCAACGTTGGTTGGGAAACCGTACTTGCCCGCCTGGGAGCACATATTGACAATCTTGCCCTCCCGATAGGGGATCATCACCCGCAGCACGGCCTGATTGACGAAAAACGTTCCCTTTGTGTTGATATTCAGCTGCTTGTCGTAGTCCTCCTCCGTTGCTTCCAGGAAGTCCACCGCACCGAATACACCCGCCACATGGTTCAGGATATCCACCCGTCCAAAGACCTCCACCGCCTGCGCCACCATCGCTTCCACCTCCGCCTTGGAGGCGACATTGCATGTGTTGGCAATGGCACGGACGCCGAATTCCTGTGCAATTTCAGCGGCAGTCTTAGCGGCGGCTTCCCCGTCCATGTCGGACACCAGCACATTTGCGCCGGCTTCCGCCAGCATACGCGCCGTGCAGCGGCCCATACCGCCGGCGCCTCCGGTCACGATGGCATTTTTTCCCGCCAGGGAAATCGAAACTCCCATAAAAACACCCTTTCTTGTTTTTAACATCGAATCAGCCGCCCGAATGCGGCTCTTTCTCTCACTATATCACATTCCTCTCACAAGATCAAGCACTTTTTAACACGTGTAAACATAAATTTTTTATACTTCTTTTTCGTCAGAATGCCTATCGGAGCGCAAAAAAGAAAGCGCCGCCAGCCAAAGGCTGACAGCACAAAACAGGTTTCATATGAAACGCAAATCACTCCAGGATATAAACGGTGCAGCTGCGCCGCCCGAACTGGATGCACTGGTTATAGGTATCATAATACAGGTCGACCATGTTTCCCCGGACACCCGTATCCTCCGCCACTGCCAGGCCGTAGACGATTTCACCGTCGGCCACAATGAACATCCGGGTACCCAGCGGAATGACGTTCCGATCCACCGCCACAGTACCCACACGTACCCGCGTACCGCTGGCCGTCCGGGTGCCCACACCGCCGTGACCGGCGGTATAAGCCGTAGCCGTCATGCTGCGGACGCTGGAATAATTCAGCTCCGTGCCGTCCTTCAAATACAGCGTACCGCTGCCGTCAGCGTTTTCGGTGGTGCGGATGATCCCGCTCTTGACGTTCGTGGACGTTGCGGCGCGGCGGCTTTCCAACGACGTACCGCCCGCACTGGACTCCGCCACCGCCGGCGGAGTCTCCGGAAGGAGTCTCAGTTCTTCCTCCTGAGCGGTTCCGTATTCGATAATCCGGTCCACCGCGGTGCTGTTCAGTTCCTGCACAAACTGCCGGGAAATTTCTTTCCCGTTGGAGCATGCCACTTCATAAATTGCCGTCCGGAGTCCGCTGACGCCCTCCTGAACCACTTTTTCCTCGCCCTCCGGCATATCCGGGTTTTCCACCCGCACCGTGTCATAGCTGTCCATCTCAAATACCTGCTGATAATACGAGAGCTCTGAAGCAACGGTCAGCTCCACGTCGCTGCCCGACAGGTCCACATTGACCATTTCAAAGGGGCTAGGCGTCAGCTGAAGACGGTTCAGCAGCGTCGACACGCTCTCCCGCCGGGACTGCGTTGCAATCCGCGCGCCCTCGTGATGAATCACAACGCTCGCGCCCTCATTCAGCATCACGTCATAGCCCCGGCTGCCGTTGGACACATAGACCAGCTGGGGGGAGAGATCGGGGGCCTCGACCGGTTCGACGGGCAGGACGATGGCGGCATCGTCTTCCGTACCGGTGACGATATACAGCGAATCGGCCCAGCCGGTAGCGGCCAGACTGGTCAGCACGGCGGCCGTCAGGCCCACGACCACCGTACGATGTCGTCGCCACAGCTCACGCAGTCTTTGAGGTGCAATTAAGGTTTTCATGGAATACCCTCCTGTTAAGGTTCATTCATGCGGCGCAGAGCAGGAATGAATTCTGCCTTGAAAAACGGCAGTGCCGCGCCGCAGCGTCCCCAATCCGGGGGCGTGATTACGGCTGTTTTCCGCCGGAGCGGCGTACACCGGGACCGGCGCGGAAACAGCTTGTAACTTTTGTTACTATCTAAAAACTGCACTCAGTATATATCAAACTCTCTATTTTGTCAAGCGCTTTGCCATTTAAAAGCAATTTTTTACACACTTACGACACATTACGGCAGAAATTTCTGGAAAGATTTCAGATGGAAAAGATATAATAGTAACAAAATAGTAACAGAAAAACCGCCCTATGGAGTATCACAGAGCGGGTTTTTTCCTATATATGGTATCAAAGCACCTTTTCCAGGAAGGATTTCAGACGGTCACTGCGGGGATTGCCGAAAAATTCCGTCGGCTCGTTCTGTTCCAGGATATGTCCGCCGTCCATGAACAAAACGCGGCTTCCCACCTCCCGGGCAAAGCCCATTTCGTGGGTTACAACCACCATCGTCATGCCCTCATGCGCCAGCTCTTTCATCACGTCCAGCACCTCGCCCACCATCTCCGGGTCCAGGGCGGAGGTCGGTTCGTCGAAGAGCATCACCTTCGGCTTCATCGCCAGCGCGCGGACAATCGCAATCCGCTGTTTCTGTCCGCCGGAGAGCTGGTTCGGATAAGCGCCCGCCTTGTCCTCCAAGCCGACCCGGTGCAGAAGGGCCGTGGCGGCCGCGTCAGCCTTGGACTGGCTCATGAGTCCGGTACGGACCGGGGCCAGGGTGATGTTTTTCTGAATGGTCATGTTCGGAAACAAATTGAAGTGCTGGAACACCATGCCCATTTTTTGACGTACGGCGTCAATTTTTACCTTCGGGTCCGTGATTTCCACGCCCTCAAAGGTGATTTTGCCGGAAGTCGGGGTTTCCAGCAGGTTCAGGCACCGCAGAAACGTCGACTTGCCCGAACCCGACGGCCCGATCACTACGACCTTTTCGCCGGGGTTGATATGTTCGGTAATGTTATCCAGCACCAGATGGTCACCGAAGGATTTCGTAAGGTTTTCAACGTCGATCACTTTCGCGCAGCCTCCTTTCCAGCTTGCCCTGGAGCCAGCTGAATGCCAGCACCATAATCAAATACATGGCCGCCGTAATCAGATAGGGGAACATCGGCTCATAGGTTCGGGTAATAATGGCGCGGGCAAAATAAACAATCTCCTTGCCCGCAATGACGGAAATGAGGGAGGTATCTTTCAGCAGCACAATAAACTCATTGCCCAGTGCGGGGAGAATCGCCTTGAACGCCTGGGGAATCACGATAAAACGCATTGTGTCAAAGTAGGTCAGGCCCAGGGAGCGTCCCGCCTCGGACTGGCCCGGGTCCAGGGACATCAGGCCGCCGCGGATAATCTCCGACACATACGCGCCGGAGTTGATGCCCAGGGCCAATGCGCCGACCATCGTGAAATTACGGCTGCTCTTGAAGACGACGAAGCCCATAATCATCAGCTGTACCATCATTGGCGTACCGCGGATAATGGTCACATAAATTTTACAGACAAAATCCACAACGGTCAGAACCGGGTTCCACGTCCCGGGACGGCGCTGGTCATGAGCGGTACGGATCACCGCCACCAGCACGCCCAGAACCACGCCAATACACAGGGCAATGACCGTCACCTGCAAGGTTGTAATCAAACCTTGGAAATAAGTAAGCCAGCGGCCGTCCTGAAACCACGCCTGATAGAATTTACCATAGGCGTCCTGCCACACATTCCGGGCAGCGATTTCCGGCAGGCTCTCATACAGCCGGGTCCAAAAGTCCATGTCCCTCCACCTCTCTCGTTTTCCCGGATAGGAAGAAAAGGGCGACCGGGGCCGCCCTTTCCGCTATCTTTTTTACGTTACGCCGTAATATATTTGTCAATAATTGCCGGAACGGTGCCGTCGGCAATCAGCTCCTCCAAAGCGCTGTTCAGGACGTCCAGCAGAGCGGTGTTGCCTTCGTCCACGGCGAGGCAGTAGTCCTCCAGAACCCAGTTGCCCTCCAGAATGTGAATGCCGGGGTTCGCCTTGACGTATTCCTGCGCGGGGCCGTTGTCGATAATCACGGCGTCGATCTGACCGTTGATCATAGCCTGAACCGCAAGCGCGCCATTGTCATAAGCCGATACGTGTTCCTCGCCATAGCCGCCGTTTTCCGGGGTATCGCTGGCGTAGATGTGTCCAGTGGTGCCGCGCTGCACACCGATCATCTTGCCTTCCAGATCATCATTACTCTCAATATCCGAGCCGTCGGGAACGATAACCACCTGTACGCCCGTTGCGTAGCTGGTGGAGAAATCCATGACCTCGTCACGATCCTCGCGGTAGCTCAGACCAGCAAGCACCATATCGCTGCGGCCTTCCTGCACCGCCAGAAGGGCGGAGTCGAAGTCCATGTCCATGATTTCCAGCTCGAGGCCCAGCTTTTCCGCCAGAGCTGCGGCGATTTCCGCGTCAATGCCGATGATATTGCCGCTCTCGTCCACCATTTCATACGGAGGGAACGAAGCGTTCGTCGACATGACGAGCTTGCCTTCCGTCACCGTTGTGTACGCCGCGCCGCCGCTGCCGCTGGAATCGCCAGTGTCGCCGGTGTCGCCCGTGGTGTCACCGGTGGTCTGGCTGGAATCGCCGCCGGTGGTATCGCCGGAATTTCCGGAGTCGCTGCCGCCGCAGGCGGCCAGAGACAGAACCATTGCCAGCGCCAGCAGGCAGGTCAAAAACTTTTTCATGATACAATCTTCCTTTTCCAAACAAAACTATCCGCATAGAGAGAACCGGAATCCCCTCCGTTTGGATGGAGATACCTTATCACTCCCCCTGGCTCTTGTCAAGTGTTTATCGAAAAATTCATGCATAAATATTTGTTGTTTTTTCCACCATTCGAAAATTTCGCGGAGAAACCGGTACAAACGCTTATTAAAATTGTGCAGTTTGCCGGTTCTGGTGAATATTTTTCATGAATATCCAAATTCTCCGCCGCTTACAGCAGAATCCGGCTCTCCTTTTCCGGAGGAATCTTGTCCCGGTAAACCCCCTGAAGCCGCACAATCGAACGCGCCATCGGCAGCAGCTCCGCATAGCCCGGAATCGCGCCGTCCACGAGGTCGCAGAGCCAGTCCATGTGCAGAATTTCCTCAGGGGTAAACCAATGGTTTCCATCGCTTTGTTCCGTGCCGTCCTGAGCGCGGATAGGACGATGAAACGGCAATACGGAGCCGTCCCGGACGCCCCGGCGTATGATCTCCACCAGCTGCCGCACTCCTGCGGGCAGGTCCTGGCTCATCAGCACATCCACCACACGGCTGCGCATTCCCCACCAGTAGTTCACGGCGCGGCCCTCGCTGCTTCCCTGGTTTTCCCACTCGCCGTTGAACATGCTTTGTACCAATTTCACGTAAAAATTTCCCCAGTGCCAGTAGGGCGACGCCAACGGCTGAAGGATGCCTCCCGCATTCACCCGGCAGAGTCCCCAGGGTTCCCGCACCCGGTCGGGGGTAGGTACGTCACGGTTCGAAATGATCTCCACGCCGTCGCGCAGGAGCGTTCCCATCGGGTCCTCCTCGGCGCAGGACCAATGCAGCTGAATCCGGGCGCGGGGGTTGGTCAGCTGTGCGCCCAGAGCAAACGCATTGATGCCCGCCGGGACACCGAAAATCGGGCTGCTGGCAATGTAGCCAATGCGCCCGTCGCGGCTCATGGCGCCGGCGATGGCCCCAGTAAGGAACTTTCCTTCGTAAATGCGGCTGTAATAGGTCCTTACACCGGTGTAGGGCATAGAGACGGAACAGTTCAGAATCCGTACGTCCGGATGATTCGCGGCGGTTTTCCGACAGGCCGCAATCAGCGGCGGCGTCGTAGCAAAAATGACCTCCGCGCCGTTTTTCACTGCCTGTTCCATGGCGGCCTCCGCCGCCTCGCCGGACGCCGCGCCGTTGAACACCTGTACATCCACTTTCTCACCCATGACGGCCTCCAGGTACTGCCGCCCCAGGTCGTGATCCCTTACCCAGTCGCTCTCCTCGGGCCGGAGGTCGTTGACAAAGGCAACGTTCAGGTGATTGGGGAAAATGCTGTTGAAAATCCGTCCAAAGAACCCGCGGGACGACAAATCCTCCGTCTCTGTGGTGACGGAAATCGGGTCCGGACGGCTCTGGACCTTCACATCCCGCCAGACTTTTTCCAGGCTTCTGGACAGCTCCTTCGGCGGCATGGACTCAAATGCCTCGCTGCCGTAAACCCGAAGCCACACCAGGAGGGCGTCCGCCGCCGTGACGGGCAGGTCGCCGCCGCCTAACTTCTCAAAGGCTTTCCGGAAGCCGGTGAAGTTCGCCAGGAACTTCCGACGGTCCTCCTCCGTCCAGACGTAATCCGGCTCAAAGCCCAGGGCGGCCTGTAATTTGGCGAAGCGCCCCGTCTGGCTGAAACACACCTGATAGAGTTTCGTCTGTTCATAGGCGTGCATGAAATCGTAATACGCCTGAATGCCGGGGTCGCCGGACCAGGCCGGAATAATGCGTGTGACATTGCCTAGAATCGTGGGCGCTTCGTAGCTGCGCAGCACGCTGACACGCTTATTTCCCTCCTGGACGTAAAACCGGCCCAGGTATTCAAAGCACTGTATCGGGTCCCGGATGCCCTCGTCACTGAGATGGGCTTCGCAGAGGTCCATCCATTTGGCGGCAAATTCCGTACCGGTGTCCATCAGCGGCAGGAACCCCGCGGAAAAGGCCGCCCGGCGGCCCTTGGTTTTCGTGCCGATGATGCACTCGGCGGGAATCTCCACCAGACCAATATCCACCTGTCCGGCGGTCATGGCGTCGTCCAGGATCTCGTCGAGGACCTGGGGGTAGGGGTAACGCCCGTGGAGAACGTACTCCTTGTAACGCTTGCGCCCAAGGCGCAGGGCCTGATTGTACTGCGAAACCGCTTCCTGCCTGCTCATGCAAATCCTCCTGCCCCGCAGGGCCTTTTCTTCCTTATTGAAATCCTTCCGCTACGGCTCTTGAGTATAGCAGATTTTATGTAGAATGGCAAATTTTTTGCAGGGAAACCTGCACAAATCGCAGCGGCGAAGCCGCCCGCTTTTGCGGCGAAATGTAGGGGTGGACCTGCGTGCTCGCCCTTTTTTGTTCATCTGCGATGCACGCGGCGTACGCCGCGGGGTGGTAGCTAGCCGCTCATCGGCGGCTGGGCAATTCCACCCCCCATTTTCTCTTTTTCTTCGCGAAGAAAAAGAGAAAACGGGCCGTGGACGGTCCAAAAGAGAAAAAGACGCTGGTAAGTCTGGTGCGAACTTGTTGGACTGTTGCCTCTGACGGCGTAGAAGTCCATCACCGACTTGCCTCTGCGTCTGTTTCCGCTGCCGCTGCTGCCGGTGCTTGAAATGGATTGTTTTTAGGACTGGTGGAAAACTGATTGACTCTGCCACTGTTACTGGAAGTGCATCACTGATTTGACTCTGCCTCAGATTCCGCTGCCGCTCTGCGGTGGTCGAAAGAGCTGGGTGCAAAATCCTGTTTCTTGCAACAATGGTGGTTGAAAGGGACGGGCGGACACATCGGTCCGCCCCTACAAGTCTCTTGACATCATTTGCCGGTTTTGTTGCAATTGTACGATAGAAGGATTTACAAAGCCGGACGAAGTTCCGGAAAACATTCTGGAGGGATTGCGTATGAGCGGCACAGAAGATTTTACGATTGAAAACGGTGTTTTGACCAAGTACACCGGCCCCGGCGGGGATGTCGTCATCCCGGCGGGCGTCACGGAAATCGGAGTGTTTGCTTTTTATGGCTGCGAGGGTCCGACGAGCGTGACCATTCCGGCGGGCGTCACGAAAATCGGAGGGTCTGCGTTCCGTGGCTGCACGGGCTTGACAAGCGTGACCATCCCGGAAGGCGTCATGGAAATCGGAGTGGGTGCTTTCGAGAACTGTCCGGGCCTGACGAGCGTGACCATTCCGGAGAGCATCACAGAGATGAACTATGTGTTTACGGACAGCTCCCCGATGATTGTTGCGCCTCATATACCCATAAGCAGCTTTCACGCAAAAGACAAGCCCGGCGCGGCCTGCGGCTTTGCCCGGCTGTATATGGAAAAGGCGGAGCTGGACGCGGAAATCAAAGCCGGGTATCTCAAGTACATCAAGGGCCAGAAGAAAAAGCTCTACCCCCTTGCCATCGAACACGAAGACCTGCTGCAATTGATGTTTGCGGAAAAAATCATTCCCAAAAAGGACATTGACCTGCTCATGGACGAGGCCGGAAAGCAGCGCAATTACGCCGCCAAAGCCGCCGTCATGCAATACAACCACGCGAATTTCCAATAAATGAAATTTTGAAGGGCGCACAGCAAAGGAGCGACAGCCCAAAGCACTGCCGCTCCTCTGCTTGTTCCGCACTCGACAAGCCGGAAACCATCGCTTTCATATCATGATTTTTGCTTGCGGAATGTAATCACAAACGCGCCCTTTACCTGTACGGATGTCGCCATATAATCGTAAGTGACCAATTCCCAGCCCTCCGCGGCCCTTTGGTTCAGCAGATCATCTAATTTGCCGGTATCGTCCAAATCCGCCTTATCCGAAAACCACTTTGTTCCAACCTCTAGTATTTCTGTTTTGTACTGATACATAATGCTGTCCTCCTTGATGCTGTACAGTAAAGCTCGTTTTTTCGAGCCGCCTTGTATTATAGCACAAGCGGTCGAAAAAGACAACCGGCTTTCAAAAAACCGTGCGCGAAAAAGAAAAGCGCGGAAATATCGAAAAAAGACTTGCATTTCCGCAAAAGCCGTGCTATACTGGTTATCGCGTTAAAAAGCGCAATCTTGTATCAGGAAAGGGGTGAACAAGAGCAATGAAGGAAGGAATCCATCCCAATTATCAGCAGACTACGATTACTTGCGCCTGCGGTAATGTGATTGAGACAGGTTCTACCAAGAAGGATATCAAGGTGGAAGTCTGCTCTAAGTGTCACCCCTTCTTCACGGGCAAGCAGAAGCTGGTCGATACCGGCGGACGTGTCGCGAAGTTCAACAAGAGGTTCGGCCTGAGCAAATAAACCTGTTCCAATGGGGCACGCCGTGGTTGCGGCGTGCTTTTTTCTGTCCTCTGTCGAAAAAAAGAGGTTCCTTTTCCGCCTATGGCCGCATATTCTAAACACAGTACGTTTTCGAGAGGAGTCTTTGCCATGAAGCTGCATCCTGTGGACATGAAAAACCTGCGCCCCGAAATTTTCAACCTGTTCCAAACCCAGACGCCCCTCCTGACCGCCGGTACCCCCGGTCACTGTAACCCTATGACCATCGGCTGGGGCCAGCTCGGCACACTCTGGAACAAGCCCGTCTGCACCGTTTACGTCCGCCCTGAACGCTTTACCTATCAATTTATGGAGGAAAACCCGTTTTACTCCATCTCCGTTTTGCCGGAGGAATTTAAAAAAGCCCTGGCCTTCTGCGGAAGCAAAAGCGGGCGGGATACGGACAAAATTCAGGCGTGCGGCCTGACCGCCGCCTTCAGCGCCCACGGCGCACCCTTCTTTGAGGAAGCGAACCTCGTTCTGATCTGCCGGAAACTGTACGTGCAGGACTTGGACGCCTCCTGTGTCTGCGGCCATGACGCGGTGGACCCGTTTTATGGCAAAATGGGCAATTGGCACCGGGCTTACACCGGCGAGGTCGTGGAAATTTATGCAAAAGAGTAAGGTATTATGCAAAACACAAAAGAAATTCGTGACAAAGTGGTTCTGGTTGGACTGAATTCCCCCGTCCTCAAACGGGAGGAAAACGCAACCGAAGAAACCTTAGAAGAGCTTTCCGCCCTGGTGGAAACCGCTGGCGGCGAAACGATGGGCCTTGTGCTCCAGAACCGTCCCTCCCCCGACCCCCGCACCTTTATCGGTGAGGGCAAATGCGCCGAAGTCAAGCTCTACTGTGAAAACACCGGCGCAACCATGGTTATTTTTGACAACGATCTCTCCCCGTCCCAGCTCCGGGTGCTGACGGAAGCCCTGGGCGTCCAGGTGCTGGACCGCTGCGGCCTGATTCTGGATATCTTCGCCCAGCGGGCCAGAACCCGGGAGGGCCGTTTACAGGTGGAACTGGCGCAGTACCAATACCTGCTCCCCCGGTTAACCGGTATGTGGACCCATCTGGAACGGCAGGCCGGCACCAGCGGCAGCGGGCCGATCGGCTCCAAGGGCCCCGGCGAAACCCAGCTCGAAACCGACCGCCGGCATATTCACCGTAAAATCGACAAGCTCCGGGAAGACCTGGAGGACGTGCGCCGGGTTCGCAGCACCCAGCGCCGTCAGCGGCAGAAAAACGAAATCCCGGTAGTCGCCCTGGTGGGCTACACCAACGCAGGGAAATCAACCCTGCTGAATCAGCTTACCGGCGCTGGCATTCCGGCGAACAACCGGCTCTTTGATACCCTCGATACCACCAGCCGCCTCCTGTCCGTCAGCGACACCATGGATGTTGTTCTTTCAGACACCGTTGGTTTTATCCGCAAACTGCCTCATCAGCTGGTGGAAGCCTTCAAAGCAACCCTGGAGGAGCTGGAATATGCCGACCTGCTTTTGCACGTCATCGACATTTCCAGTCCGGAATGGCAGGAACAGGCCCAGGTGGTGGAAAACCTCATTGCTGAACTGGGCGCGGGCGGGCTGCCCCGGATTGATGTTTTCAACAAATCCGACTGCCTGCCTGCGGGGGAAATTATGCCTCATGGCGAGGATATCTGCGCCATTTCCGCCAAAACCGGTCAGGGCGTTGCGCAGCTTCTGCAAATGATCGCCCAGCGGCTCGACAAGGGCACGCGACGGGTGGTGCTGCATCTGCCCTACGACCAGGGCGGCCTGCTGGACGCCCTTTACCGTGAGGCCAAAGTGGAGGCCGTGGATTACGGCGAAACCATTGACGTAACCGCGGTTTGCGGGCCCCGGGTTCTTGGCCGCGTACAGGCGTTTATCGCGCCCTAGCTAAACCTTTGCCGGTCCGCATTCCCAGAACAAACGCATAAATCGCCTGGATTTCCAATACCTTGTCCAGTTCCTCTCATTGTGTCATTTTTGACATACTGCATGCAGCACACCGGACTTGCTTTGTCAAGGAGCTATACTATGAACTTTGGAAAACGTTTGAGAAACCTCCGTGAAGGGCAAGGAGACACCCAGGAAACCGTCGCCAGGGCAATCGGAATCCCTTTGCGGAACTACCAAAGATTTGAACATAACGAAGGACTTCCGCGCTTTGAAATTTTCTGCGCCTTGGCAGACTATTTTCAAGTCAATATGGATTATTTGGCGGGTCGTACGGACCTGCGGGACGCGCCGCCGCCCCGTATCATGGAAACGGACCGTCTCCGCCTCCGGCCCTTCCGGGACGACGACGCCCCTGACGTGTTTGCTTACGCCCGAAATCCTGCCGTGGGGCCGGTCGCCGGATGGCCGCCTCACAACAGTGAGTCGGAAAGCCTCGAAATTATACGAACCGTTTTCTCCAAACCCGGCGTCTTCGCCATGGAATTAAAAGAAACCGGACACGTAATCGGTTCCGTGGGCTTCGTGGACGGCCACCCGGAGGGCCTGCGCCCCGACTGCCCCGACAATGAGCTGGGTTACGCCCTGAGTCAGGACTGCTGGGGCCGCGGCCTTACCACGGAAGCCGCACGGGCTGTCCTGCGCTACGGCTTTGCGGTTTTCAAATTCCACGTGATCTGGTGCGGCTACTACGAGGGCAACGACCGTTCCCGGCGCGTGGTCGAAAAGCTGGGCTTCCGGTACCGCTTTCAACGGGAAACCGACGTGCCTCTCATGGGGGACCGCCGCCTGACCCACTTCTATACGCTCACAAAGGAGGACTGGTATGGACAGTTACCGAGTGCCAGCCCGGGACGCTGAAAGTGAATTCACTGAAAAACGTTCCCGCTTCATCAGCCACATCTGGCCGGTGGACGACGAAACTCAGGCACGGGCGAAAATCGAAGAAATGCGCCGCAAATATTACGACGCAAGACATAATTGCTGGTGTTACATCCTCCGGAACAGCGGAATTGTCCGCTACTCCGACGACGGCGAGCCGCAGGGCACCGCAGGACAGCCGATGCTGAACGTCTTCCAGCGGGAAGAAATTACCAACGTCTGCTGTGTGGTGACGCGGTATTTTGGCGGCGTGCTTCTGGGGGCCGGCGGCCTCACACGTGCCTATACGCGGGGCGCAAAGGATGCCCTGGACGCATCGGGCGCGGCGCTGGTGCAGCGCTGGACGCTCTGGGATATACCCTGTCCGTATCCGCTTTTCGAGCGGGTCAAGCTGGATATTGCCAACTGCGGCGGCGTGGTGCGGGACGCAGACTATGGCGCGGAAGTCACCGTTCACGCCGCTTTCCTCCCGGAAGACTCCGTCAAATTCGCAGCGCGTCTGACCGAACTTTCAGCCGGCCAGTTAACCCCCCGGCCAGCCGGTGAGGAATACCTCCCCACCCCGCTCAACCACTTGCCGTGAGCGGGACGCGTTCCATTCCCGAGACGCCCAATGAAACGACCCAAAACCAGCCCGCTTACGCGCGAAAGCTTTTTTGGTTCCTTTTTTCTCGAAAAAAGCAACCCCCCTGCTCGTCAGCCACGAACAGGGGGGTTATTTGTTGATCGGATTTTCCAAATTGTGTAACCTCACTTTCTTTCAGTTTGCCGTTCAATTTTTTCATCTGGGATTTGCGTGATCTCTTGAATTTACCAATCCATAAAACTGCAATCTTTGCCGGTCCGATTCATGACCGCCTTTCCCTCTCTCCTGAGTGAGCTGAGTTTCGTTTTTGGTCCCTTCCCCGATATCACATGCGCTCTGCTGCTGAAGAACTTTTTCTTGAACGGCGCCAGGAGTTTGCTGCGAATCTGGATTTTCGCTGCCTCCCTAGATCATTGGACTCACCTCTTTCTTATGTTCACACTATACAACACTTTCTTTTCTTTGTCAAGCGTTTTTGTACATTTTTACGTTTTTCACAAATGCAAAACGATTACACTTGGCAAAACGCACAGCCGGTCTTTCTTCGGAAAGACCGGCTGCCGTGTTTTGTGCAATGATTCACTTCGATGATCCGGATGCAGAACCGCGCCCGGTTCAGCTCCGTGCGCGGACGGAAGGCTCCGCCGCCGCAACGGTCCATGATCCCGAAAAGACACAGGAATTCTGCCGCTATTCCGCCCGCAGCGCCTCTACCGGCTGGAGCTTGGACGCCTTCACTGCCGGATAGCACCCGAAAATAATGCCCAGCAGCACCGAAAGCCCGAAGGCTCCCGCCGTCACCGGCGCGGACGGGTAAATCGTCATATTGAACAGCAGGTTTCCCAGCAGCATACAGCCTCCGGTTCCCAGCGCCATACCGATGAGTCCCCCGATGCCGCACAGCATGGCGGCTTCGATCAAGAACTGGGTCACGATGCTGCTGCGCTGTGCGCCGATGGCCCGTCGGATGCCGATTTCACGGGTACGCTCCGTCACCGTTACCAGCATGATGTTCATAATGCCGATGCCGCCGACCATGAGGGAAATCGCCGCCACGCCGGCCAGCACGCCGCCGATCATGCCGAGGGTCTGGTTCATGTAATCCATGCCCTGGTTTTCCGGCTGGACGTAAAACCCGCCGGTATTCTGGTCCACGAGGCCCTTGAGGAACCCGTTCAGCCGGGAGACGATTTCCTCCATATCCTCCATGTTTTTCGCCACGACGGTAAAGGAGCTGTCGGTTTCTCCCCCCAGCACGCGCTTGACGGTGTAAGGCACCACGACAAAATTATCAATGGACCCCATCATTGAGTTTTCATCTTCCATTCGGGACGCGTAGACACCCACAACCTCAAATTTGATGCTGTTCAGCTGTACGGTTTTCCCCACCGGGTTTGCCGTACCAAAAAACGCCTTGGCCGCCTGCGCCCCCAAAACCATGACTTGATTATAGTTTTTAATGTCCAGCTGCGTCAGGTCCCGGCCCCGGAGGATTTTCAGATTTCCGCACACGCCGTACTGATCACTGCCGTAATAAAAGCTGGGCGGACGTTCTCCCACAGGGTTTCCCATTTCATCGTAATGGAAATCCTCCCGCATTTTGTCGGTATTTTTCGTTCCATACACCATGGTTCCGCTGAAATACGCATTCGGCGTCACGCCGACGACAAGTTCTTTCATGCTGTTGCAGTAGGAGTAGATATCGGGAAAATAATCTTTCCCCTGAGGGACCCAGTTGCCGTTTTCGTCCTCCACGTACACATAATTATATACTTCCACAGCAATCCGGTTTGTACCCATGGCCTCAAACTGTTCCATCATTTTGTCCGCATAGCCCGAAATCGCCGAAACGATAGTCATAACCGACGCAATGCCAATGATAATACCCAGCATGGTAAGAATTGCCCGGCCCTTTTTGCCCCAGATGGATTTCCACGCCATTTTGAATGCCTGCCGGATATTCAAAACCAGTCCACCTCCTGTTCCTTGTCCTCCACGATCTTTCCGTCCGTCAGCCGGACGCAGCGCCGCGCGGTGGCGGCGATGCCGTTGTCGTGGGTGATGAGGATGACGGTTGTTCCCTCGCGGTTGAGCTGCTGAAGGAATTCCAGCACCTCATGGCCCGTCCGGGAATCCAGGGCGCCGGTCGGCTCGTCGGCCATGATGATCGGCGGACGGGTGGCAATGGCCCGTGCAATTGCGACGCGCTGCTGCTGTCCGCCGGACATTTCCGTTGGTTTGTGCTTGATGCGGCTGGACAAGCCCACCCGTTCCAGGGCTTCCAGGGCCATATCCCGCCGGTCGTCGGCGTTGATGCCCTGGTAGATCAGCGGCAGCTCCACATTTTCCAGCACGGTCAGCGTCTGAATCAGGTTGTACTGCTGGAAAATGAAACCAATTTCCTTGTTGCGGATACGGGACAATTCCTTGTCGGTCAGCTCCCGCACGTCGGTGCCTTCCAGGAAATAATCGCCCCGGGTTGGGATGTCCAGACAGCCCAGTACGTTCATCATGGTGGACTTGCCGGAGCCGGACTGTCCCACCACGGCGACGAATTCGCCCCGGCAGATGGTCAGCGACACGCCGTCCAGCGCCCGGACCTCGCTTTCAAGACCCTCGCCGTAAATCTTGAAAACGTCTTTCAATTCGACTAATTTCTCCATAATCAGAAGTACCCAAAGGAGTTGGAGACCTGATTCTGGGTAAACACTACCATACCCTCCTCAACGCCGGAGCGGATCTCCACATTATAGTTATCCGAAATGCCGATTTCCACAGGCACCGGCCAGAAGCCCTCCGGGATAGCCTCATCGATCACAACGCCGTCAATGGCGTTTTCGGGTTTCTCCGCGCTCTGGATGTAAACCACCGTTGCCGTTTCGCCTTCCTCCGTAGAGACCGTCCGCACGCACTGGAGAGGCAGAACCAGACAGTTATCATTTTCGCTGGCCGTGAGCTTGTAGTTGATGTAGCTGTTAATCTGGACATTGCTTTCCTCGCCGGAGTTATCCACGGCAATCACCATAGGGTAACTGGCAACGCCGTTGTTCTGTGTACTGGCAAGGCTGATGCTCTCCACGACGCCCATCGCCATGGTGTCCCACTGGTCCAGCTCCACCATCATACCGACTTCCACATTGCCCACGTTCCGCTCGTCCACCGTTGCGTTGACGATAATTGAGGAGGTGTCGGAGATGGTAAGAATGGCCGTACCCGCGGCCACCTCGTCGCCGGGCTTGATGGTAAGGCCGATGACGGTACCGTCAATGGAGGCGGTTGCATTGCAAAGGGCCAGATTTTTCTCGGCTTCCTCCAGCGTTTTCCGCGCCTCGTCCAGACTTTTCTGGAGCTTGAACAATTCCGCTTCACTGTCCTCGCCGTCGATGCGCACCAGAACCTGTCCGGCCTCGACCTGGAGGTAGTCTACTAAGGAACTGGAAATCACAGTACCGCTCACAGTCGAAGTAAGGTCGCCAGTACGGAAATATTCCAGCTTGCCCGCCTCATAGGGATACACAGTTTCCCCTCCCACGGCCACAGTAGCGGAGGCGGCCATTTCGGCGGTAAGCGCGCCATCGTTCCGAACGAGGATATCGGCGGAAAAGAGCTTGGTCCCCTCCGGCGTAATCCGGCTGACCATATGTACCGCCTCCACCGTCCCAGGAATGGAACTCATCAGCGTAGGAATGGAAACGTCGACGGTCTGCCCGACATAGAGTTCGCCCTCATAGGCATAGCTGTAATATTGGGTCAGCCGCAATTGAGTGTCGTCCGCCAGGACAGCAACCTTTTCCCCTTTGGAAACGGTGTCACCGGGATTAAGGTCAACGGTTTCCATAAGTTTACCAGGATACCCCGCCGAGAGATTCAAACCGGCAATATCCTTTTGCAAAGCGGAGAGCTGTTTTTCGTACCCCTGAACGTCCTGCCGCGCGTTATCGACCGCTGTTTTTGCGGCATCGGAATCAATGGAGAACAAGGGGGTCCCCGCCGTCACCAGATCGCCCTCACTGACGAGGACATCCATGACGGTACCGGCGGTAGCGATGGTAATGGTTTCACTGTTTTTGGCACGGGTCAGGCCGCTGCCCTCCACGACGGATTTAATGGAGTCGTACCGCACCTCATCGGTAATGACGGCCATTTCGGTTTCACCGCCTCCGCGGTTGTCCAGATAGTATTTGACGCCGAAACCGCCTCCGGCCAAAAGCAGCAGGAAGATGAACCAGCGGACAATACGCCGCCGTTTTTTACGCGGCATTTGTTTCCATTTTCCCCACAAGGAGGGTTTTTTCTGTGGAGCGGCAGGTTCGGCCGCAGGCGCGGTCTCGGTGGCCGCGTGTTCCAAGACATCTGACATTTGCGTTACTCCTTCACTGGTCAATTGGGAACTGTACTGTCTATGCTAGAACAGTTTGCGAGAGAAAACAACAACAAAACGGTTACAGTTTCCGGCGGAGGACTCTTTAATGTAATTGACGTGTCAGGCAAGCATTTGGTTTCCGGAAAATTACACGAATTCGCCCAAAGAACGGAAGAAACTTTTAGCGCATCTGCCCAGGCGGCTCTGCCCCCTGGACCCCCGGCAGGGGGCGCGGCGCCCCCTGCACCCCGCCTGCAAAAAAAGCCCCCGTAGGGGCTTTTTTAGGAATTTAAGGCGGCACGTTTGGACATGGTACGTTGGTAGGCGACAACGCCCGCCACCAGGATAAGTCCAACCACATCGGTCAGAGAACCTGGAATCATCATAGCCAGGCCGCCGCCAGCCAAGGCCAGACGCATCGGCATAGGGATAGGTCGGCTGAGAAAGCCGTTCAGCGCCGCCGCGACACCGAAGATACCCAGCAAAGCGCTGATAACGATCTGCACCACTTTGAAAACGCTGTCCACGTCCACAAAGAGCATCGCGGGGCTGTACGCGAAGATATAGGGGACGATGAACGCGGCAATCGCCAATTTTGTAGCATTGACGCCGGTTTTCATTGGATTAGACTTAGCAATCGCACTCCCCGCGTAAGCGGCCAGCGCCACGGGCGGGGTAATGTCAGCGACAATACCGAAGTAGAAAACGAAGAAGTGCGCCGCCATCATCGGCACGCCGATAGCGGGGTCCATCAAGATCGGCGCGCAGGTAGCGGCCATGATGCAGTAATTGGCAGTCGTCGGGACGCCCATACCCAGCACAATGCAGCAAAGCATGGTGAGGAAAAGGGCGATAATCATATGACCGCCGGAGACCGCAACAATGGCGCTCAACAGCTTGGAAGCCAAGCCCGTGACGGTAATACAGCCGGAAATGATGCCAGCCATACCGCAGGCCACGGCAACGGTAATGGAGCCTTTCGCGCCGCTTTCCAGCGCGTCCACGAACTTCGAGGGCGTCAGCCGGTTATCGGCGTTAATAAGGCTGACCACAATCGCCGCCACGATTGCCAGCGCAGCGGAATAAGCCATGGTTTTGGCGTTGGTCGAGACCAGCCAGACCAGCAGCACCAGCGGAGCCAGCAGGTATATTTTCCGCATCAAATGCCCCAGCTTCGGCAGCTCGTCCTTTGGCGTACCCTTCAGGCCCAGACGTTTTGCCTCCAGGTGTACGGCAATGTAAATACCGGTAAAATACAGCGCCGCCGGAAGAATAGCGCGCATCGCGATTTTAGCGTAAGGCTCGCCGGTAAACTCGGACATAAGGAACGCCGCCGCGCCCATAATCGGAGGCATAATCTGACCGCCCGTCGACGCCGCCGCCTCCACCGCGCCAGCGAACTCGCCCTTGTAGCCGGTTTTTTTCATCATCGGGATGGTAACGGAACCCGTTGTAACGGTATTGCCCACGGAGGACCCGGACACCATGCCGCACAAAGCCGACGAAATCACGGCAACCTTGGCGGGGCCTCCAGGAGCCGCGCCCGCCACTGCATTTGCCAGATCGATAAAAAACGCCGCAATGCCGGTTCGTTCCAGGAATGCGCCAAAGATAATAAAGACAACGATAAACTTGGCGCAGGTGCTGATCGGACCGCCAAAGACGCCATTCGCTGTATAGAACAGCGTCCGGATTACCATGTTAAAGTTCAGACCGGTAGCGAAGGTATAAGCAACCAACGCGCCCGTCACGCAAAGAATCGGCAGTCCGACACACCGGCGGCAAAGCTCCACCAGCGCCAGCACGCCGACCAAGCCGACGGCCATATACAGCGGTTCCTGCATCACCCGTGCCGACAAACGAATCACCGTCATCGCGTTGACCGCATAGAAGAAGAACGCGCCGGGTCCTGCGATCAGCAAAATGATATCATACCAGGGGATATGGTTCGGGCGGGGGTCGCCCTTCCGCGCAGGGTAATTGAGGAAGCCCAGCAGCAGAATCATACCGACAAAAATAGGAAGCCGCCGTTCCGCCAGCGTCCGCAGGAATACCGTGTCAACAATGCAGTAGACGGAGAACAGCGCCGTCAAGTAACGGATAACCATACGGGGCCGGCCGGTCCAGATACGCGTATTGGATTCCCGGTCATACTTCCGCATGACCTCCTCTACGTCAGCGGCGCTGCCGGTGGAAGCATCCAGCTCCTCGGCTTCCGGTTCCGGACCTTTTTTCTTGAAAATACTCATGGGCCTCTCTCCTCCGTCTTTTGATTACAAATGGAAAACCAACGGAACTACGACGGATAAACCGCCGTAGTTCCAAGCTGTTTCAGGAAACGGGCCGATTATTTGGTCGGAACCTCAAGGCCCTTTTCGGAAAAATACCGGGCTGCGCCGGGATGGTACGGAATGTTGCTGATGCTGGTTGCAAATGTCAGGTCCAGCTCTTTGGACTTGTCATGCGCCAGACCCTCGCCCTTTTCAAAGATGGTAGACACCACATTATAAACGTCGTCCTCGGACACGTCGTCACGGGCAATAATCACCGCGCCCACCGCAACGGTGGTGCAGTCTTCGGGGGTATCGTAAACGTCCTTGCTGATGGTGTAGGGGCTGTAATAGGGAGAAATTTCAATCAGCTTGTCAATATGCTCCTGGTCCAGACTCACCAGGTACATATCGCGGGAAGTCGCCAGGGTTGTGACCGCCGTCGTGGGCGCGCCCGCAACCACGAACGCGGCGTCAATTTTGCCGTCGGTCAGGGCGTCCACACTGTCGCCGAAGCTCTGATACGTCGGCTTGATGTCGTTTTCGGTCAGGCCGTACACACCCAGCACGTCCAGGGCATTGTAGTAGACGCCGGAACCGGAAGACCCAATCGAAACGTTTTTGCCTGCCAAATCGGCGACGCTCTTGATGTCAGGGTCAACGGTAACGATCTGCACCTGTTCCATGTACAGCGCAGCGACCGTGGAGAAACCGCTGATTGCCGCGCTTTCAAAGAGGTTGGTTCCCTCATAGGCGTAGCTCATAACGTCGGACTGGACAAAGCCCAGCTGATAGTTACCCATATCCATCATTTCGATATTGTCCTGGGAACCGTTGCTTACAACAGCGGTCACAGAAGTTGCGGTATCGTTGGAAATCGCCTGTGCGAGCACGCTGCCGTAGCCGTAGTAAGTGCCCTGATCGCCGCCGGTGCCGAAGGTCAGCTTTCCGGCGTCCGCACCGCCGGAGCTGCCGGAATCCCCTGTCGTATCGCCGGAGGTTTGTCCAGCGTCGCTGGAACCGCTGCCGGAGGCATCTCCGCCGTTAGAACCGGAATCGCCTCCGCAGGCGGCCAGAGAGGCAACCAGAAGGATTGCCAGCAGCAATGCAAAAAACTTCTTCATCCTTAAAAATCCTCTTTTCCTTCAAATTCACAAAATAGCCTTGCAACTATACGCATATCATAACGCAGATTCCTTCATTTTTCAAGTGGTTTTCAATAATTTTGCAGATTATTTGCAAGACTGTATGCTTCATCCTGCAATTTTTGTAATAAATTGCAGGATACAGCGGCATTTCCTGCAAAACAGCATACAGACTGCATAAAAGACCGGCGGCGTTTGAGCGGAGGATTGTCCATAATGCCGGAGGCAAAAATTTCCGTTTTTTTGTAAACTCCGGCAAAACGTACGGCTCTCTGCCTGACAGACGCCGGAAGCGTCTGCAAATGGGCGTCATACGGTTTCTTCCTTGGCGACGCTGCCGCTTTTTGCTTGCGGTTTTTTCTGCGAACCCGCGAATCCTATCGGTGGCGGCAAATGGCCGTACAAAAACAATGGAAATAAATTCGAATAAAAAGGGGTGATTGGATTGTATGGACCGAAGGGAAAAGGAGTCCTGCGGTGCGGCGCGGCCTGTTTACTGGCATTGTTTCTCTGCGCCGCAGGACCTGTGAAGGCCGCGGAAACGAGCCGGATGTTGGTGCCGGTAGGCCATACGGTGGGGATTAAGCTGTTCGCGCGGGGTGTAGTTGTGGTAAAGCTCTCCGACGGCGGAACCCCCGCCCGGGAAGGCGGTCTCCGGACGGGTGACGTAATCGTACAATGCAACGGCGCGGCGGTGACGTCAGCGGAACAGTTTCAGAGTCTGCTTCAACAGAGCAAGGGCGCGGCGGACTTACAGGTATGCCGGTCCGGGGACAACATGACGCTTTCCGTGGAACCGGAGCCAAATGAACAGGGCGTGTATTGCATTGGCGCATGGATTCGGGACAGCATGGCAGGAATTGGGACGATGACGTATTACGACCCGGAGAGCGGTGAATTCGGCGCGTTGGGCCATGGTATTACGGATGTGGATACGGCGCTGCTGATGCCGTTTTCCAACGGCTCGATTCTGCCGTCCACGGTAAAGGCGGTGAAAAAGGGCGAAATAGGTTCCGCGGGGGAACTGCGGGGCGATTTCGATTTGACCTGTCAGTTGGGCGAACTGCACGCCAACACATCCAGCGGCATTTTCGGCGCGATGGAGCCGTCGGCGGCGCTGGGGGAAGCGGTTCCGACAGGAATGGCGAAAACCGGTCCGGCGGTGATTCGATCCAACGTGCAGGGGGACGAAATCACGGAATATCATGTGGAAATTTTGAAGGTTTCGGAAAACGCAGCGGATGGACGGAATCTTGTTTTGTCGGTGACGGATCCTGCGTTGATTGCGGCCACGGGCGGCATTGTGCAGGGGATGTCGGGAAGTCCGGTTTTACAGGACGGCAAACTGGTTGGAGCGGTCACGCACGTTCTCCTCAGCGACCCGACCAAAGGTTATGGAATTTTAATCAATCATATGCTGGACGCGGCAGGAAACTAATGAACAAGGGGACGGCTTGCGCCGTCCCCTTGTTTTGGTTTTGCCGGAAAATGCGCTTACAGCGGCATCCAGCTTCCGCTGGCGATCGCCAGCAGTTTACCGGTTGCGGCGTCGGTCAGCTCGCCCCTCTGACGAATCAGACTGCGTCCCGCCTTGACGATATAGACCTTCAATTCCACCGTCATGCCGAATTCCACGCCCCGGATAAACGAGACGGTCATATCGGTGGTCGTGGCCTCGTTGGGCCCGGCGGTGAAGTTCGCCACCACGCCAAACGCCGTATCGAACATTCCCAGGATGGCGCCGCCGTGAATGCCGCCCTTTTCGTTGATCTGCCACTTCTGCGTTTCAAAGGCGTACGTTACGCTTTTTTCCTCGTAATCGCACCGCACCAGACGCGCTTTCATTTTTTCGTCGAAGCCGCCGTCGCCCAGGTTCAGGTAGTGGGCGGATTTTTCCTCCACCAGCTTGAGCCATGCCTGTTTCGTTTCCATGAAATTTTCAGCCCCTTTCCACAAATTCTTCGTGAATGCTTCGCCCTCTTGTATCTTGATAATAAGACAGTATCATAAAAGGCGGAAAAATGCAACCGCACGTTTCCGCCTTTCTTAAAACAGCCAGACGGCAGTTATCCGAAATGGATAACTGCCCGCTAAACCTGGATTCAGCTGTTCGTTTTACTCATAAATGAACAACTGAGAGCTACAAACAATCCCAACAAAATCCATGGTAACGCCGCTCCCATAAAATCGTTAACCATATCTTTTTCCTTTCAAATATCCGCTTATTGTTCTAAGTTATACCACTTGCAGCACTGCGTGTCAACTGCACGTTTCCGTCCCTACTCCAATGTGAACTCACTGGCTAGGAGGAAGTCCAGATGATTTCCGGGTTCTCTGCATTCAAAGAACCTCTTGGTTACCCGATAATGTCCCGGCTCTAAAGTGCCGTAAATATCTCCCCATTCGAATGTCAGCTCTCGAGGTTCGTCCTTTATATAGATTAGGGCTTCCGCTGTGTTTACATAGTCAGATTTCTTTCTTTCAAGCCAATACCATTGCCCCTCCTGCTCAACCTGTAATCCAAAGTCAGCCGCATTGCCACTGTCAATCTCTTCCTCTGTGACATTCAACACCTCTACTGTAACTGCACCTGGATAGGCCGTTCCCTCGACCACCGTCATCGTTACGCCCTCATAGTCGTTTACGTTTCCATCAAAGGCTTCGCCAACCGCAGGCGCGTCGCTGCACGCCGCCAGAAGCAAAAACAACGGAAAAAGTAAAAAAGCTCTTTTCATTTGGAGTCCTCCTTAATAGAAGTCAAGCGTCTGTATCTGGATTGGTTCATCCGTCCGGCTTATTGATAATAAATACCTAAAACATTTTTGTGAGGGTCCGAAAAATCGCCCAGGTAAATCTCCATGTCGATCTCAAAGGCCCGGTCCCAGGGGAAGGTGTAGCCGCGCAGCTCCAAGCCGCCCCAGCCGCGCTCGGTCCAGGACGCCGCAGAGTCATCTGACGGTTTCAGCGAGGTCAAAAGATTGCTTCGCTCGAGGTTTTTCACAACGCTCGCGGACGCCTTGTCCATACCGCTTCCCAGACGGCTTTGCAGCGCTTCCAAGTCGATCTGCGGGTCCCAGAAGTTGTCCGGACTGCCGTTCAGGTCGCTGCGGACGTAGGCAAGCAGGTCGTTGCGGACGATGTTTTTATAGCAAAAATCTTTAATAATACTGTCCGCCAGGGTTTTTGCAAAGGAACGCTCCATGGAATCGTTCCCGCCACCCCGCTGCAAAACCGCCAGACGCGCCACGCCATGGCTGAACGCCGTGCCGGTGACGATGGCCATATCCAAAAAACCGGCGTAGCTGACGAGATAGCCTAATTCCGTTTCTTTTGTCAGCGCGCCGTGGAACTCCGTACCGTAAAGACCGTTTCCGGCGTCGATCAGCGTCACAGGACGATGGGCCTCCCGGCTCGCTTTCAAGGCTTCCATGAGCTGCTTGTAATAGCTCGCTTTCTGGGTTTCGTCGGCGGGCTGGGTCAAAACCAGTACGTCCATGGCGGCGTTTTCCGCTTCCGTCAGGTCGAAGAACGCGCAGTGTTCCGCTACAATTTCTGTCAAAGGCTGGAAATCATACGCGCAGGCCGGTTCGTTCTCGGAACCACCGAAGTAACGCACTGACACCTCTGCACCCTGCCAGTCGATTTCGTCCAGGTACAGCCGCGCCACTGCCTTGAACGCCAGGTCGTCCACGCCGGACAGGAGCCAATCCAACGGTTTGCCGTCCGCGTCCACCCGGAGACCCTGACGCAAATACGCAATCTCATTCTTCTGAATGCACTCCTCCGCGGAAGAATCGTCAATACCAATCAAAAGACGGAAATTCTCATATCCCGGCTGCGCCAGGAGCTTCTGCACACCGTCGGAAAACAAGAGCTTCCGTTCCCGGGCCTCCATGTTGGTGATCAGCGTCTCAAAGCTGCCCGCCGATTCTCCCATCTGCTCTCTCGCCTGCAAATCAAGGTTTTCCAGGTTTGGTCCCCACCAATAGCTGTCCCAGATGCCGTCCAGCGTCAGAGCGTCGCCCTCCAGCGTTTTTCGCGGAAGCGCGCCAAACGCACGTATCCAGTTGTAATCTTCCAGCGTTCCGCCGCCGTAGCCGACCGTTGGAGCCAAACGCATGACGCTGTCCAACAGCCAGACCGTATTCGACGGGTCGCCCGCCAGGGTTTTCAGCAGGTCTTCCAGCATTTGGCCGGTGTGGATTTTCTCCCCGTCCGGAAGCGTTGTGCGGTACTCCGTCTCTGAACGGGAGTTGACCAGTCCGCCGGAATGGAGCTGGTCCAGGGAAAGAATGTAATGGTCACACCCCGTCCGCTCCTGCTCCAGCACCCACTGGCACAACGCCCACGGGTCGCCGCACTGCCGTCCCTCGGGGGCCGGCTGGTGGTCCAACCAGGTCTTGTATAAATTTTCCTCCGGCATTTCCAGCCGGTAGCCAAGGGATTCCGCCAGATAAACCACCCGTGACACATTGTCCGGGCGGTCGTCCAAAGGCACATAAGCCAGTCGGACGCCGGTTTCGTTTTCTGTGAGGGGCATGTCAACGGGTTCCGTCCGCACGGCGCCGCAGCCGGTCAGAAGGACACAGGTTAACAGTCCGGCTAAGATTTTTCGTTTCATGCGCGTTCTCCTATCTAATCGAATCTTCCAGGTTTTTACCATGCAAAAAGGTCCGGAACCGGCTGGTTCCGAACCCCGTTGTTTTGCTCAAAAGCCGAAGCCGCTCAAATCAATGCCGCCCGTTGAGTCGGAAATCGCTTTTTCCATGGCGTCCCCTGCCTGCCGCAGCGCCTCGTTTACGGCGGACACCACCAAATCCTGAAGCATCTCCACATCCTCCGGGTCCACGGCCTCCGGCTGGATGGTGAGCGAAAGCACTTCTTTCTTTCCATTCACCACTGCCGAAACCGCTCCTCCGCCTGCGCTGGCGGTGAAGCTCCGGTCCTCTACCGCATCCTGCGCGGCCGTCATGGCCTCCTGCATCTGCGCGATCTTCTGCTGTACCTCCGCCTGACGCTGTGCGCCGGTGGGCTTCATACTGCCGCTGGTAAAGCCGCGGCGAGCGCTGTACCCCATACTCTTGTACTCCTTCCAATTTACGGTTTGATTTCTACAACATCCCTGTGCTGACTTCCAAATTTCACTAAATTCTGCAAATTATCCGCCGGGTTCGCCTTCGGCGGTTCCCCGACACGGTACGCCAAACGCACCGGCGTTTGCAAGGTTTTTTCCGCCTCCTCCAGCAACGCGCCCCGTACCCGGTCATTATCCAGACGGCCTATGGTAATGTCATCCGGCGCACAGATCGTCAGCAAATCGCCTTCCAGCGTGCCGGTACACATATCCAAAAATGCCCGATACATCGGCGGCAAACGGCCCTTGCAGCTCTCCGACAATGCTCGCCACCAGCCGCTTTCCGCCGCCACTGCCGCCGGGCGTTCCTTCGCAGGCTTGTCCGGCTCCGGCGGAGGCACCGGGATCGGTTCCGGCGGAGGCGGTTCCTCGATCTCGCAGACCCGTTCGCCGGGTTCCTCCGGCAAAGGAGGCTCCTCCGGAAGCGGCGGTTCCTCCCAGGGAGGCGCATCCACGTCCGAGGCTTTCTTCGCAGCCGCCTCAGGTTCCGCCAGGGTCCTCGACATCTTTTTCAATACAGGCGCGGGCCTTGCCGTGACGCCTTCTTCCTCCAAACGCCGAACACGGGCCTCCAACGCCGTCAGGTCACCGGAGAGACCTTCGTCGCACAGACGCAGAATACAAAGTTCCGTGTCTGTCCGGCGGTTCGCGCTGGCATACAGCTCTGACGCCGCCTTTTGCAGCGTCGCCGCCAGATGCAGAAACCGGCTGTTGGTTATGCCTTTGCCTAAACGGTCCAGCGTTTTGTTGTCGCAGCCTCCGGAGAGCAGGCCGCCTGCCGGGGCAATCTGACGCAAAAGCAAATCACGGGTAAGCGTCGAAAGCTCGGAAAGCACCGCGCCCATGTCTTTGCCGCCTGTATACAGCTCCCCTAGCAGCTGCAAAGCTTCCGATGCATTGCGGTCCAAAATGAGCTCCATCAGGCGGACCGTTTGCAGGTTGCCTGCAAGGCCCAGCACGTCCAAAACCGCGTCGTTGTCGATGGTTCCGCCGGCCGCCGCGCACTGGTCCAGAAGACTCAATGCGTCCCGGAGCGCGCCGTCCGCCAGACGGCTCAGAATCTCCGCGCCGTCGGAGGTAAGCGGCAAACCCTCCTGCTCCGCTACATACGTCAGGCGTTTTGCGATGTCCACGGGCTGAATCCGGCGGAACGAAAACCGTTGGCAGCGCGACAGAATCGTTGCGGGGACCTTGTGCAGCTCCGTCGTCGCCAAAATAAACATCAAATGCTCCGGCGGCTCCTCCAAAATCTTCAGCAGCGCGTTAAACGCCGCCGTGGACAGCATATGCACCTCGTCCACGATGTAAACCCGCTTCCGTACATTCGCGGGAGCATATACGGCATCGTCCCGCAGGGCCCGCACCTGGTCCACACCGTTGTTTGACGCCGCATCCAATTCCAGAACATCCAGAAAATTCCCGTTGTCAATCCCCAAACACGCCGGACATTCCCCACAGGGATCGCCGTTCGTGGAACGCTCGCAGTTCACCGCTTTCGCCAGAATCTTCGCGCAGGTCGTCTTACCCGTGCCGCGGGTGCCCGTAAACAAATAAGCGTGGGAGGTGCGGCCTTCGGCAACCTGACGCTGGAGGGTTTCCGTAATATGAGACTGTCCAATCACATCCGCGAAGGTCTTCGGACGCCACTTCCGATATAACGCCTGATACATCAAACCGCCTCCGGTACGTTCGTAAAAAAGAAAAAGAAAGCCGTCCGAAAAAGCGTCCAGCGCAGAAGGGTTCTGCGAACACCGGAAGCCGCGGCGTATCAGCTTTCTTTTGCTTACTTTTCTTTCTCGAAAGAAAAGTAAGGTCCTCCGGGGGCAGCCACGGAACCGGTTGCCTCGCGGCACATGGAACTTCCCGCTGAATGCTGCTCGGTTCCCCGCCTGACATGGTTCACGGGCATCCATTGCGCGAGACC
>CANDBG010000008.1 GCA_947382875.1 uncultured Oscillibacter sp.
AAAACTACAAAATTTCTTCGGCGTTTTCTTACAATTTCACTTTGGCGTTGACACCAGGAAGCGGAAAGAATACTACTTCCGTACGGACGCCGACGGCAACTACCAGATCTATGAGGGCATTCGCGCAGAGGCAAGGGTCATCTCCGTCATCCGGGCGGGGATTTTTGTTGATCTTTTCGGTGTGGAAACTTACATCCCCCTCAAGGAGCTTTCCTATCAGCGTTGGGTAGACGCCGCCCACTATCAGCCGGGCCAGCGGGTGTTGGTGAAGGTACTGGAGGTGGATCGCAGTGATCGGAACCGCCCTCGGGTCGCCGCTTCGGTCAAGCAGGCCAGCGAGAACCCCTATGAAAAGGCACTTCAGAGGTACAGCGTGGGAAGCCGGTATGTAGGCACAGTCAGCATGGTGGATATCAACGGCGTGTTCGTCTCCCTGGACGGCGGTATCGACTGCCTGTGTACCTACCCGCCTCGCGGACGCCCGCCCCGCGGTGCCCGTGTGACAGTCCGCATCCTGGGCATCAACCACGACAGCAACCGTATCTGGGGCGCGATCACCCATATGTCCACCACCCGGTAAGGAGGCGGCGTTATGAAGCAGAGCAAACCGCGCCGTCTGAGCGCGTTGTTTCTTACGTTCCTTCTGATGTTGGTCATGGCCCCTGCCGCTCTGGCCGACACGGATGAGACGACACCCCGGATCACCCAGCAGCCCGATCAGCTGGTGC
The DNA here is from genome assembly GCA_947382875.1 of uncultured Oscillibacter sp. Lineage (GTDB taxonomy): Bacteria > Bacillota > Clostridia > Oscillospirales > Oscillospiraceae > Oscillibacter. The sequence goes on from CANDBG010000008.1 coordinate 729, forward strand.
TTCAGCTGGGTGTGCGCTGGGCCGGAGTGGAGTTTGAGCTTCGCACCGACGCCGGACGCTTCCCGGTTCCGGTGGTGGTAAACGAATCCGGCATCCTGACTATGGATCTGGGCGGCAGTACGACCTATACACTCACCTGCTTGGATTCTTCTGTTCCGGTTCCCACGCCGGAGCCGGAGCAGCTGGGCGGGGAAGACGCACCTGCGACTCAGCTGGAAAATACAGAAGCTCCAGAAAGCTCTGTCAACCGCTTGCTGGTGGTTTTCGTTGTTCTGCTGCTGGTGGTGATTGTTGTTTTGGCCGTGCTGATCTTCATGAAACAGCGCCAACAGGATGTGTATGACGACTGGGAAGAAGAGGAAGAAGTGTTGTAGAACTGACTTCGCTCTCCCAGATTGACTTTGAGCAAAAAAGTGTGAATATTTTGTTGATTTTCTAATGTTTCATTGACTTTTTCGACCAAATATGGTATATTTAGTTTATATCAAGGCAGCGCGCTCAGGCTCTCGATCCGCTGAATGCACAGCGGCAGACCTGCCGGAAAAACGGCGGGGAATCGTTACGGATCGCCTTTGACGCAGATCCACAATAGCGCACGCCTTGCATAAAACATGTAGCCGGAAGGCTGCTGAAATACAGTACAGAGTCAATTGCTGGATGAGACACCAATATTCCAGTGCTTGATTCTGTGCTGTCTTTTTTCAGCGGCCTTCCGGCTTTTTCGCGTTTTTCACAGAATTTTCAACGAGTATAGAGTACGAGGAGGTACCAATGATGAGAAAAAAGAAGCATACAAAGCAATCCCACAGGCAAAACGGCAGTCAGCTCCGGTGTCCCTGTGGCTGTCAGGCGGTGCTGCGGCCTCTTGATGAGGTGCGGCCTGGTGCCATGGCCTATGTGTGCATCCGATATCCACGCTGCAACTCCTATGTAATGGCAAAGCCGGACAATCTGGAACCTATGGGAACCCTGGCAGGCCCGGAACTGCGGCGGCTGCGGAGGGAGGCCCATATCCACTTCAACCGGATTTACGAGTCTGGCCTGATGACGAAGCGAGATGCTTACAAGTGGCTGGCCAATGCTGTTCAGGCCCCCATGTCTCATGCGCACATTGGCCATCTCGGCGAGTATTACTGCAAGGTGGTCATTCAGGAGAGTGAGAAGCTGCTGGCCAATCACAGAAACACAAAAAGAGGAGGTGGCGAATATGCGTCCGCTCACTGACGTGGAGAAAAAGCGCGTTGAGGAAAATATGGCCCTGGTCGGCCAGGTCATCAAAGACTGCGTGCATCGCTTTGGCAACGGCGTCTACGACTATGAAGACCTGAAGCAGATTGGCTATATTGGCCTCTGCAAGGCGGTTCAGTCGGACAGGCCGGGCCGCGGCGCCTTTTCGACCTATGCCTACATCATTATCCGGAATGAGCTTTACAGCGCCTTGGAGTATTCCACCCGCCGCAGTGTGGAGCTGGCGACCGCCCCGGAGGAACTGCCTTACATAGAACCCGGCGACGCGCTGGAGCAGAGGGTGTCATGCGGGGAGCTGCTGGAGCATCTGGAGCAGGCAGAGGCGTCTGCCAGCGGCGTTACCGCAAAGGGCTTTCAGGCCATCCGCCTGCTGGCGCAGGGCTATACCAGCCGGGAGATCGGGGAGCAGTTCGGCGTGCAGGCCAATCATGTGACCGCTTGGGTAGCCAAAGCGCGGAAGCATATGGCGACGGTAACTGCATGAAAATAGCGGGAAGCATAGATAAAAGCTGATCTATGCTTCCCGTTTTCTTATTGTGAGGCCGCGGCAACAATTGTATGGATACTCTGTTCAAAGTCCTGAGCACTTTGACAAAGTTGTTTGACCTTCTCCCAGTTTTCACACACAACCGGAGCAAATTCCTCAAAAATACGCGCCCGCTTTTTCTGACCGGGAATCCGGATGCCATGATAGCTCTTTCCTCTTGCAATCACGTTCTCCCAGGGAGCCTCTAACTGCTCAACATTTGCCGGGCTATCATATGCCGCGATGACCCACGCTTCTGTGCTGTCGCAGGGAATCACAATGCAGGTACGATCCGTTTCACGCAGGGCTGCGGCAATGAGTCCTTTCAGATGTGTCCGATAACCGTCCACAGGCGGGGCGTGGTCTTCACAGGGAAGCACCACAGGACAAGTCGTGGTGTCACAGTCTATCGGGTAGTTTAGAGGGTCGCGTTTGATTTTTTTCTCACACATCACGGATGCACAGAGACAGTGAGAGGGCTTGTCCTTGCGGGAAACGTCGCCATCCATCTGAATCACCAGGAAATCCAGCGCGGGAGCAACACCCTGCATGAACAGATTTTTGATGTCCGCATGATCGCGGCACCACTTCAGAACGCCCTTCCAACCGTTTCCGTACTGGCCCGCGCAGTTTTCTTCCGGCTGAAGGCGCAGATAGCAGTTGAGCTCCTTTGTGATGGTATCAATCACCCGGCTGAGAATCACAAAATCAGTGGGGCCTTCACAGACGATTCCAATATGTTTCATAGCAACGCCAGTACTCCTCCCAGTCTTCCGTTGATCCAAAGCCTGGATAACGGCTGGCCTTCGTCAATCAGTTCCTGCGAAACCAGAATCCGTTTGATCTGCGCGTAACCATTAGAATCCCGATCCATGGCAAACAGCCGGATGTCATCATTGCAGAGATCCAGCCCATCCAATACCAAAGGATTGTGAGTGGTCAGAAAGACGCACTTCTCATGTTGGATAACCTGTTCACAGAAAACCTGGATCATCTTTTTGGAAAGCCGGAGGTTCAGCGCATGGTCAAAGCTGTCTACTGCGAAAACCGAAGGGCCTTGCGGGTGCATGGCCAGTGCCAGCATAAACAGCACATAGAGAGCGCCTTCACTTGCGTCATAGCCAGTGAATTGCGCAGTCTTTTTCATATAGCGGTCAGTAAACTTGATTACCTGCCGCATGGTGGGAATATTGGCATTGATATAGCTGTTTTTGGGGATGTCCACAGAAATATCGTCCGCCCAGTCGATCATTTCAAGAATGTCTTCCATGTAGAGATCTCCGAAAAACAGATCCCCGTCTTTTTTCTGAATCAGCGAGTCAATCGCCTCCGCCAGACGGCCGCCGTTCAATCCAAGGGGCGCGGCCTGGCTGGTGTCAGGAACCGTTCCGCGCAGGATCAGTGTGCTGGGCTGGAAAATACCGTAGGAGGAAAACTCCTGCGCGATTTTGCGGGCAGCGGCCAGCTTCGGATCGTTGTCCTGCAAATAAAAGCCAACATAGCTGCTCCCCTGCTGTTGGGAGGCATGGCTTCGCCCGCCGATTTTGGCATTACCCTGATAGAGCGCTTCCGCATGGTACTTCCAGAAGTCATCATCCGTGGGCGTAGTTAAATGTACGTCGTAGCGAAATGGGTCCGGACACGCCCCGTCTTCCCACTCCAAAGAGAGGCCTACCGTCAGCTTTTTTCGGTTGATGCTCTTGAAATGAGACTTATAAAGTGCGGAGACACTCAGCCTCACGCCCTTGCGCTGGAGGCTTGTGGAATCCACTCGGTCTGTCATGGCCGCGCTAAGCAGTCCGACAGCCTCTAAAACAGTAGACTTTCCGGAACCGTTGGCCCCGATGAATACATTGACTTTGCCAGGTTCAAAAGACACATCATATAGGCATTTGAAGTTTTCTATCGTAATTTTCCGCAGATTCATTCAACCGCCTCCTTTAGGTTGCAGTATAACACATCTCGAAAATTAAATACAACCTTTTTTGACGAAATGCAAATATTTAATCGAGGAAACAGCAGGGCAGGAATTGAGGCGTTATATCTTCCCTAATCTGTTTCCAAAATTAAAATTATCGCGATTATCCCTATGATCGCAATTTTATTGAGATTTCATGGCGAATATGGGAAGGATAAAATAGAGCTGCCGCAATAATCATCATGTGAAGCAGGCAAAAAGCGGGAAGCGCCAGACAACGTTTGTCTCATGTTTCCCGCCTGCTCACTGCGGCAATATAGGTGTCAATGATATCCTCCAGGTACCGGTACTGATCCGGCGTCAGCTTCTCCACTTTCTTGGCCAGGATGGAAATGTCCTCGCTGGCAATCACGCCTTGAAGAAGGTAGTCCGTGCTGATATCCAATGCGATACATATCTTCATGATGTTCTCGGGCCGCAATCCTTTCTTGCCGAGTTCCGCTGTGGAGATTGTCTGCGGTGTCACGTCAGCCATTTCCGCCAGTTCTTCCTGCGTAAGGCGGAGCTGTTTCCTACGAGCCTGAATTCTGTCGCCCATTTGCATCAAAAACTCGTTCACAGCCCCACCTCCCAATCTCATAGGAGTATATTATCTACCATAGCACTACAAATTAAGCGTTCATGGTTGATTTTACATAGCCATGGTACTATAATATATATAAAGGATGGTGATAGGTCATATGAATCAATATAAAGCCTGCGCAATCACCAGCCACCGGCCAACGCGCTTCAAGTGGAAATACAAGGAACACTATGCCGGCTGCAAGCGCCTGAAGAAGAGAATCCGGGATCAGATCGCTTCCCTCTATGAGCAGGGTGTGCGTCAGTTCTGGGTTGGCGGCGCTTTGGGCGTAGATATGTGGGCGGGGGAAATCATTCTGCGACTGAAGGAACAGCCTGGTTTTGAGGATATTCAGCTTCACATCGCTCTTCCCTTTGAGGGGCACGATGCCGGGTGGGATGAACGGAGCCGTACCCGTATGGAGTTTCTGATCCGGCACAGTACGGAAACGGTCGTTGTTGGCATTGCAGGTGAACCGTCCACAAAAAATTACCGCCTCCGGAATCAATACATGGTGGATCATGCCGATTGCCTGCTGGCGGTGTATGACAATGACTGCTCCATTCGTAGCGGAACGGGGATGACAGTCAGCTACGCCAGGACAAAGGGCGAACCAGCCATTTTCATCCACCCGGATACCGCAAAGATTACCATAGAAGGTTTCTATAGATAGAAAAATATCAGCTGAAGAAAGACAGGCCGTCCCTTCAGCTGATATTTTTATTTATGGGCAGATACCCGGTTCATCCCCTGATACGCAAGCTGTATACGGAATTTGCCGCCAAGGCCATATGCTTTCATTCTCTCGACTTCGGAGGCATCAGATTACATAGTCGTTGCCGTCCTGGACCGACTGCATTAAATCCGCAATCGTATAGCTGTCCAGAAACTCGTTAATCACTCCATCCAGTTTCTCCCACATCGGCAGCGTCCGGCACCGAGAAGCCCGGGGACAGGGGGCCGAATCACTTGCAAGACAAGCTACCGGCGCCAGATTTCCCTCAGTCAGTCGGATAATGTCCCCAACCACATACTCCTCCGGGGGCCTACTCAACTTATATCCCCCGCCTTTCCCCCGCAGCCCCACCAGCAGCCGGGCCGTTACCAGCACTTTGGTAATCGCCTCCAGGTATTTTTCTGAGATCTCCTGCCGCTCCGCAATTTCCTTCAGAGGGACATACTCTTCCCCTTGATGCTCTGCTAAATCAACCAATATCCGCAAGGCATAACGCCCTTTCGTAGAAACAATCGCACGAAGGCATCGTATATCCGTTCCTCCGGGATTGGCCCCGCCGGGCAGGAAGCCGCGCTTTTCAAGTGATTCCGGTACGCCCAGTTTGCGGTGCCCTTCCGGGTGATTCTGCGGTATAGGGTTTCTCCGCAGACGGCGCAGACGCCCTTTTGGGACAGAGGGTAAATGCCGTCAGGATGCTCCTTTTTCCTCTTTTTCCTCTGCCGGAGAGCTTGGGCCTTCTCAAAGGTTTCCCGGCTGATGATGGCGGGATGGGAGCCTTCGACGTAAATTTGATCCATCTCGCCGCGGTTGATCTTCTGTGTAAAGGGGAAGGCGGTTCGATACGTCTTCTGACAGAGCGTATCGCCTATGTATTTTTCGTTGGATAACCAGTAGTAAATTTGGCGCGTAGTCCAGTGGACGTTCCCCTTTCGATCCTGAACGCCTCTGCGAATCAGGTCGTTCACAATCCAGCCGACACTGTGGCCGCTGAGGTAGGCGTCGAAGACCCAGCGCACCAGCTCCGCTTCTTCCGGAATGATCTCCATGCTTCCGCTGCCCTTGACGCGATAGCCATAGGGCGGCTTCGTGGTGATAAACTGCCCCATCTCCATTCTGCGACGGCAGCCCTGGCGGCTGGCTTCGGAGAGGGATACGGACTCCTGCTGGGCTATGGAACCGAAAACGCTCACCATGAATTCCGTGGTGAGCGTTTCCGTGTCGATATTTTCTTTTTCAAACTGGACGTAAACGCCCATCCCCATCAGCTCTCGCAGGATGGCGAGACAGTCCTTGGTATTCCGGGCGAAGCGGGAGATTGACTTCACCAGAATCTTGTCGATTTTGCCCTTCCGGCAATCGTCAAGCATCCGGTGGAAGTCCTCCCGCTTATCCAGCTTTGTGCCGCTGACCGCCTCGTCGGCGTAGACGTCTACCAGCGTCCAGTCTTCATGGGCGTTGATAAGGTCTGTGTAATTGCGAATCTGAGAGGCGTAGGACAGGGCCTGCTCGGCGTGGTCTGTGCTGACCCGGCAGTAGGCTGCAACGCGCAGAACAGTGGATTCTTTCTCCCTGGGCGGGATGATTTTTACATTGCCGGCCATTTACCGCTCGCCTCCTCTCTTTCGTCCTTCCTTCCGTGGCTTCTCGTATGCCTTATTGATTGCATCGATCTCATCCAGGAAATTTTGGATAGCCTTAAGACTGCTATAACCGTCCACATACAATGTGTAATCCTCGCCGTGGGTGCGGTAATCGTCCTCATAGCCCAACGCTTCTGCCTCCTGCGCTGTCAGAATGCGGGTTTCCAACCGTCCAGCATCATGAAATTTCTGTTCAAGATAGAATGGATATTCCACATCCCTGGCCTCCCTTCTGTTTTGGCAACGTCAACACTACAGCTGGCCGAACCCGGAGAACCTGCTGTTTCCCTCTAAGGCTGGAACCCACCTTGATCCCAAGAGCTTTGAAATCCGGCTCAACGCCGTTTCCAAGCGGTGCGAGATCAAGAAGGTGAACCCCCACGCATTACGTCACCCAAATGTCAAGCACAGGACACAAAAATTTTTGCTTATTTTAGGATAAGTTTCAGAAAATGTGATGTAATCTTCTGCAAAAGGTTTTCTTATCTCGCAGTATCTGTAGATTACAGCGAATCAAAGAACTATAAACTCTGAAAATGCACATTGCGGCGCTTAGATTTTTATGAATGATTTGGAATGTAATACTATTTATCTAAGGAAATATAATGCCGCACCCCAAAACAGATCATCATCTGAACTATCAGTAGAACTAAGTGTTACTCCATCTGCAGGAGCATTTTTTATTTACCTCAATTCCTCGAATATCTTTCTGCACGCTGTTTCAGTTCCAATTTGCCCCAAAGTATCTTGAATCGTTTTGCGAAAGTCTCTCTCAACAAGCAGTATTGGGGTTCCCGTCTGTAGGGCCAGAACGAAAGCCGCATAAATCATTGCCCATTTATGCAAAAGTCCAATATTTCCGGTTCGGTAGTAACATTCAACTTCTTCTTCCGAAAATCCACCCCAAAGAAAACATTTTTTCTCCTGCTGAGTAATATCCGCAGTAAGCTACCCTCCTGGATTACACAAAACAATCAAATCTACAGTAGGTTCTTTCTGCTTGCTCATAAACTGTTTGATTTTAATCATTTCATGGATCAGGTCTACTTCCTACAAGAGGGCATCTGTGTTCGCCGACTTCCCGTCATCTGCCATTGTCACTTCCAGAGAGTACCCATAATCTTTGAGCAGTCTCTTTGTGCATTCAATCGCCTCATGATTTGAGTCAATAGAAATTACATCGAAATTCTTCTGCAGAAAGTTCAAGGTAGAATACCCTGCACCACAGCCAATTTCGAGAATTCGGTGATATGGAAGATTTTTGATCAAATCACACACCTAACTATAATCACCATCATCAAAATGTTGCTTAGCGTTCGCGCTCCATCGAGAGATGTAGTCTTTCTCAGCAATTTCTAAAGCATTTTCCACAATGTCCCCCCCCCTTGCATATAAGCATATGGTAGAATTTGTGTGCCGCAATTATCTTTAAACCATTACTTCCTCCACAGAAAAACCTAATCCCTTAAACATCTCTTTTTGTTTTTGCAAATCGCCTTGCAACTTGGAGAAATCCAATAATATTGTCAAATTTCTTCTAGCCCGCGAACATCCAACATAAAACAGCTTATATGCACTGAGTATTCCTAAGACATCGCTTGCTTTTAAACAACCTTTTGCCCTTGTCACTCCTGGCTTGCTCAGATATGCAGCATATTTATTTTGGCAAATATGCTGAAAGTACGGATCAGTAGAAAACCGCGCTACTATAGCATTAGCCTTTTGCAAAATTTCGTTTTCACTTCGGGTATAGTCTGCACTTTTCAATTCACGGATTTTCATTTTGAGCGTATTCTGCAAATCGGTCAATTCACCTGCATATGCATAATAAAATTGATTGAAAGATTGGAGCGAAATTGGTATTTGGCATAGCAGATCAAAGAAGCGATACATATAGACGATGGGTGTGCCGCTGCTATCATCCGCTACAAATACCACACTGTTGTGGCTTTCACCTTTTACACCATGCTGTGTGGAAATTTTTGGATTATCAATATAGTCTAATACTCGCATCAGCTCAATAGCAGGGACAGTGAGTGCTTCCGCATTTTCTTTGTCAGCCAATACGTTTCCCACATAGGCCCTATCTGCAAGAGAAGTTTCCTCTAAAGATAGCAATAAATCCGATATTGTTTTCGTTCCATCTTGAATGATAGAAAAAACCAGTGTTAAATCTTGAAATAGCCTAATTTTATCTCTGTGACATTTGATGCTACAGGTTTCCTGGCAGAACATGGATTTATTTGATTTAATAGTTTGTATGATCGGTCCATACTGCCGCTTTTGGAAGTCCTTTGCCATCTTTACAACACAATACGATAATTTAAGCAACGGATCAGGGTTTTCCTCATAAGAAGCGGTCAAAACATCTACAGGCGAATAGCTTTTCCCATAAGAATACTTATTCATTTTTGAGAAAGCTTGAAACAAGTTAGAAGCATCAATAGCGGAAAACCGCTCTTTGTTAAGAAGGTAAAGGATTAGTGTGTCTGGATCATTATTCTGTATTCTAGCTAATAGGGAAGGAACATCATTGGTCACAATTACTTTAGGTGGAAAATCCGGTTTTAACCGCTTCATGTCGTCTGAATTATCTTGGTCAAACTCCGAATCATGATAAAGCCTGTTTAAAATATCAACGATTTCAGTCACTGAACGGTAGTTGGTAGACATTTTTACCTGATCAAACAATGCAAACTGTTCCTCAAAACTTCCGTTATAGTTCATGTAAATCTGTTGCATCCGATCGCCAAAAAGGTAGAGCTTGCTACTCGTTTCAGCTACGGCGGCGTAAAAAATATTGAGGACATCTGCCATTGTGTCCTGGTATTCGTCAATAAAAATATATTGATAGCGCAGCGAGATTCTCCTGCGAATAACCGGGAAACGGTCAAAAATGCATTTTGAGAAACTCACTAAATCGTCGTGACACAATCCACCATAGTACAAAGAATTGAAAGAGGACTCATTGTAGAAAACCTCATGAATGTTTTTTTGAACTGTCTCATAATCTAACTGACCATATTTTTCCTTGTATTTTTCGTTGCTTTCTGCAATATGTGCATCACTCGCCGCATTTTCAATGCGCTGTTTAATGGCTCCCTCATATCGTTCAAAATATAGGCGCAAAATGTCGGAGTGTGCAAAATAGCGTTGCATAAAACCATGCAGAAAGGAGTGAATTGTCCCAACAAAAATATGGTCGGATTTTAAATCTCCTATCAATTCTTCAGCTGCCCGATTTGTGTATGTAATACACAGAATATTATCTTTCGGATTTTCCAACATGAGTTTGCGAACCATGGATTTGATTTGGGTTGTTTTCCCGCTGCCAGCTGGCGCGTTAACCAAGAAGCAATTCTTTACTGCATCAGCCACAATAGGGCCTCCTTAATATAATTTGGGAGCATAGTCTCCGACAGATTGCCTAAAATGACTGAATACATAAAGTCAGTCTTTGTTTCTGATGTATGAGAAACGATAGAGCGAATATTGCATTCGGCACCTCGGGGAACAACGAACTCGAGTGCATCATCTTTTCGACGCTTCTTCCATACATTTTGTGTTTGCTTTTCTAAAACCGTTACCTGATAGCGTTTTGCCAACATGGCTTCTTCAAGTGTCTGATGCTGACATCCCCATTCTTCAATGATGAGTTTTTGATTTTCTATAGAACCAGTAGGATCAGTATTTCGTACAGACAAACAGATATAGCCTACAGTGTCGCGGCATGGTTTGGTAATAAAATCAATATGCGGGTGTTTTCTACTCTTTCGGGCCATGATTGTACCTCCTCAATCAAAAAAGGCTATGGCGTAAACCATAGCCCTTGGAGGGATTATACCATGTTCTGTTTTCCTCTTCCACGAGGATGGCCTCATTTTCCGCTTCCACGAGCTTAGACACCCGAATGTCAAGCACAAGACACAAAAAACTCTGAAATTCCAGAGTTTTGCTATGTAACCGGCTGGGGATATTGCTTCCAGCCAGCGACAACGTCTTACCTCCCCCATGTCTGGTAGGGATCTAGAGTGTTACCAAATTATTTTCTGTGCAAAGGGTCGAATTTCCTGACTGCACCATCTAATATTTTTTAGAAGCCTTATCGCACAATTCAAAATATTCGTTGCACCATTCGGTTTGATTAAAGGGAGACTCTTTTGGTATTTCTGTTCTTCAGAAGAAATATTATCTATTAAATAAGGTGCTAAAATTTTGTGCTGTTGTCAATGGCTTCCTATATATACCAACTAATAGGGGTAGACCTCCGCATCGCCTATCTATAATATTGTTTAATGTGTCAATACAGCAGTGAAAAACATTTCTTCTTGTCGAACAATTACCGCTTAATTGATACTATTTTTCATAACTTTGTCTAAATTCCGGTCCCCAAGGCCTTAATATCTGTAACAAACCAGATTGCATCGGAATTGGTTTTTCGCATTGTTTCCAGCTGTTTTCTTGGCTCCATGTTAACAAATAGTGATGAAAGTCTGGATATCCATGGACTATCGTATCATGTGATATATGTAAAATCTGTATAGGGTTATTGCCGTAGACATCAGGATATTTTGAAAACGTATAAAAGAGTTTTTCAAAAATAATCTTGTTTTTCTTTGCACATGAGGCTGTCTCATCAAATAAAAGCTCTAAATCGATCATTTCAAATATCTGAGATAATGCAATCGAGGGGAATAATACACCACCCGCATAACCCAATATTATAGTGCTGGTAAAACAACATTATCATTTGGATATTTTTACATTTGAATATATGTGCTTTGTTGGTCTCCTGCTCTGTGGAAAAACTGTGTGCCGCTGGATTTGCGTATAAAAGAAGCACCTGGACAATCGAAAAAATCAGGCGCTGTATCCTACCGAAAAGGACTTTCAAAGCCTGTGCAGAATTGACGGACTTCAGCGAAACGGAACTGAAGCCGCTTTATGGATACGTAAAGATATCTGCACAGCGACGACTTGATCAACACGCTATGGTCCGGCAGTGCCGTGACACAGCTGTCTTTGTGAGGGATGGATTGCGGTAAATAGTTAATTAGCCCGCCAGGATAGACAAGCCGCTCCCGCAGCTGACCAATTGTTGGCTGCGAGAGCGATTTTCTGTTTCTTCCACGCTTTCAGATGTTGGATAGCAAGTAATTTGGAGGCTAATATGCATGCAAGTCCCAAGAGCAGACGCGATAAGCGGCAAACGGAATCATCTTGACGCCCCAGTGCTTCTAATAGCAAGATGTTCTCATCTATTTCATTATCAGTTTGTATGTCCCTTTTCCGATTTTTTCCACAGCGCCAGCGTTTTCACACTGATTCAAAATCCGCTGAAGCTGACGGGGACTGCAATGGAGATGAAAGGCCCCCTGTTCCAATCCCTTTAATACTCCATTATCACATCGGTACTGCATATAAGAAAGTACACGTTCTGTCAAAGAGGACGGCGCGGCATCCATTGTAGTAATGGCAGCAAGTTTAGCAGACAAGCTGTTGCCAATCATTTGCAGAAACTCACAATTGGCCAGCAATATTTCTCGATTTGGGGCAATAGGAAACGCCAGACAAAGCAATGTTTCTGCCGCTTCGGTGCAGGTATTGTCATTTTGAGGGCAGAAAATTTCCATATCTCCAAGCAAGGAGTCTGCGCCGCCAGCAGAAAGCGAGTAGCGTTCACCATCATTCCGAACGAAATAGATATTCAAGGAGCCTTGAATAACGATCTGGAACAGCGATTCCTCTTGAAATGGTGCAGTCACCAATTCCCCCTTTTCGTACTGTATCAAACATAAATCTATCTGCAAATCTTCCAGAACCGAGTGGTAGCGGCTTTTGGCAAGGCAAGCCTTTATGGTTTCGGCGTCAAAAATTTTTTTCATTGCGTCCCCCAAACAAGACAAGTGTCCGGTTTTTAGGTTTTATTCTACCGTATAATGGACTTGTTTTCAAGGAGGTTTTTGATATGATATCCGTTTTTGAAGAAAAGAACATACCCAAAGCCATTTTTCGAGTGGGCCTGCCAGCGATGTTCGGCCAGCTGACGACCCTGATTTACAATCTGGCGGATACGCTGTTTGTTTCCATGACCGAAAATGCAGACATGATTGCCGCTGTCACGCTGTGTACGCCGATTCTGCTCCTTATCATGTCGATTGCCGCGGTTTTTGGTTCAGGCGGCAGCAGTGTCATAGCAAGGCTCATGGGCGAGGGAAAAGACAAACGCGCCGGAAGCACACTTAATTTCTGCGGCTATACCATGAGCGGAGTTGGCATCATCACCCTGGTTGCAGGCTTGTTCCTTTTGACGCCAGCTGCCCGGCTCGCCGGTGCGGACGCAGCGAACTTCACCTACACTTGTGATTATCTGCGGTATATTTTTCTCGGCGCGCCATTCATCATGCTTTCCAATGGCTTTGTCAACCTGTTTCGCTCTGCCGGAAAAATCAAGGAAAGCACCATAGGGTTGATTTTGGGCAACGCCGTCAACATCGTGTTGGATTATATCTTCATCATTCCTTTGCGGTGGGGAACCGCGGGGGCGGCCCTGGCTACCTCTGTGGGCTTTGCGTGTTCCACGGCATATTTTCTGGTATGTATGTTTAGAGAGGAACGTAAGGGAAACGTCTTGTTTGTGTTGTCTCCCAAGCAATTTCACGCAGATTGGCCAATGGTGCGGGATGTCATCAGCATTGGAATTCCCGGCGCGCTGATTACCGTTCTTATGAGCGTATCCAATATTGTCCTGAATAATTATATTGCAATCTATGGCTCTGGCGCGGTTGCCTCCTATGGCATCGCCTATAAAATCGACATGGTGCCGATTATGCTGTCGGTAGGACTGTCTCAGGGCGTTGCGCCTCTGATTGGTTTCTGCTACGGCGCGGAGGAAAAACGACGTATGTCCAGCGCCATGCGATACGCGACGCTGTATGGCGTTTTGCTGGGCGCTTTCTTTACCGCGTTGTTTCTGCTCTGCGGCGAGCCATTGGCCTCCGTATTTCTGCACGAGGAGGAATTGATTCAGCAAGCCGGATATTTTTTGAAAATACTGTGTCTGTCCGCTCCTATGCTGGGCGTTATCAATATGGTGACCAGTTACTTCCAGGCGTTGGGAAAAGCGGTTCAGTCTCTGCTGATTACCGTTCTTCGTAATGCGATTCTGTTTATTCCAGCAGTCATTCTGTTGAATCACTGGCGGCAGTTAGACGGTGTAATTATGGCACAGCCAGTTGTGGAGACCGTTTTGATGGTGATTTGTATCGTTCTTTATGCCATGCAAAATGTCAGCCGCAAGGAGGTTTCCTTCAAAACAAAGCGCAATCCAGCCTCCATATAAGAAACACCAGGAAAAAGAGCCGTGTGAGAACGGAAACTCCGTCCTCACACGGCTCTCAAAAACCGGCCAGACATCTTCTGTTGCGAAAGTTTCAGCCGCTTTTGGAGTTCACTTGTTCTCCATCAAAAGCATACCGCGAAGAATTACAGGCCAAGGCGTTCGATACGCAGTTGCTCTTCCTTCGTAAAATTATTCTTTGGGACGTAGCCCGGCAAAGGCATGATTTTTTCATGGATTGCATCAATGAACCAATCTTCATTGGGGAAATACTGTTCCTCCATCTCCGGACAGGGCGTAATCCAGTTCTTGCAGCCCAAAACAATGGCGGGAGCGTCCAGATCGTCAAACGCCAGCTCATTGATGTGCTGCGCCATATCGTTCAAATGGTTGCCGCGGGCGCAGGCGTCGGAAGCCAGGATGATTTTTCCGGTTTTTCTCACGGATTCCAGCACCTTCTCATAATTGAAAGGCACAATGGACCGGGCGTCAATCACTTCCGCCTCAATACCGAACTTTTCCGAAAGAATCTCCGCCGCTTTCAGCGCCTTGTAAAGCGTGCCGCCAATGGTGAGGAACGTGATATCCTTGCCCTTGCGCTTGATGTCCGGTTCGCCGATAGGAATTTCGTAGGACTCCACAGGAACGCCTTCCAAATGGAACTCCTCCCCTTTGTCATACAACGGCTGGCTCTCAAAAAATACCACAGGGTCCGTGCCATTCAGAGCCGCGGTCATCAAGCCCTTGGCGTCGTAAGGCGTCACCGGAAATACAACCTTCAAGCCCGGAACGTGCGCGGGCAGAGCCGTCCAGTCCTGGGAATGCTGCGCGCCGTACTTGCGGCCAACCGAAACACGTAAAACCATCGGCAATTTCAGTTCTCCGGCGGACATCGCCTGCCATTTGGCCATTTGGTTGAAAATCTCATCGCCTGCACGCCCCATGAAATCGCAATACATCAGTTCCGTGACGCTGCGGCCTCCGCACATGGCGTAGCCTACGGCGCTGGCAACAATACAGGATTCCGAAATCGGGGAATTGAACAGCCGGTTGAAGGGAATCGAGTCGCTCATTCCCTGGTAAACGCCAAACGCGCCGCCCCATTCGCGGACATCCTCGCCGTACGAAACCATCGTCGGGTCTTCATAGAACTTATCGAAAATCGGCTCAAAAATGGCGTCGCGGACCGTGTACTGCTTCAGCTTGGAAACGCTTTTGCCATCCACCATGGAGGAGCGTTCTTTTTTGGCGATTTTCTGCACGCGAACGTTTTCTTCCCTGGGTGTCAGCACAAAAGGACTGCCCTTGGCCATGCTGGCTTGCCTGCCGTTGTTGAAGGTATAACGGGCAATGGCGTCCGGGTCTTTGATAAAGTCGATGCGGGGCGAAAGTTCCAGGTCAATCGACAGCTTCATAATAGCCGTAATACGCTCTTTAATCGCTTCGTTTACTTGATCGATCTCTTCATCGCTGGCAATCCCGGCCTCAATCAGCTGCTTGCGAAACAGCTTGATGCAGTCCTGCGCTTCCCATGCCTCCAGCTCTTCCTTTGACCGGTATGCATTCTGGTCCGAGGTGGAATGCCCGCCCAGACGGTAAGTCAGCACATCCAGCAGCACCGGACCGCCGTGATTGGATAAAACTTCCTTTTTCCGACGGTACGCGTCAATCACAGCCAGAGGATTCAGGCCGTCCACACGTTCCGCGTGCATCTGGCTGGGGGAGACGCCGGCGCCTACCCGGGCCAATTCTCCGTAGCCCATCGTTTCGCCGTTGGTGCGTCCGCCCATGCCGTAACCGTTATTCATGAAGTTGAAGATGACCGGAAGACCGCCTTTGAATTCATCCGGCCACAGCGTCTTCATTTGATCCATAGCGGCAAAGTTCAGTGCTTCCCACACGGGGCCGCAGCCCATGGAGCCGTCGCCGCCGTTTGCCACACAGATGCCGGGCGCTTTCATATTCTTCTTATACAATGCCGCTCCGGCGGCAATGCAGGGAGACCCGCCGACAATGGCGTTGTTGGGATAAATGCCGAAGGGAATGAAAAACAGATGCATGGAATTGCCCAGACCTTTTGCAAAACCGTTTTCCCGTCCGAACAGCTCGCACATCAGGCCATACAGGAAGAAAACCATCGCCTGCTCCTTCACGCTCTTTTCCGGAAGCCGTTCCCTGACGACGGCATAAGGCTTGCCGTCAAGAGTCGTTTCCATCACTTCCAGCAGTTCTTCATCACTCATTTTCTCAATGGCGGAAAGTCCCTTTGCCAGAACCTCGCCGTGACTGCGGTGTGTGCCGAAAATGAAGTCGTTTTTGTCCAACAAGTAGCTCTGGCCCACGGCGGCGGACTCCTCACCCAGATACAGGTGCGCGGGACCGGTGTAGGTATACTCCACGCCGTTGTACGCTTTGGTCAGGCGTACGGATTTCAGCATCGTTTCAAATTCGCGGATGTACTCCATGTCACGGTAAATCCGCAGCATATCCTCTTTTGTAAACAAACCGCTTTTCAGCTCGTCTTTGACGGTCTTCTGATACTGACAGACATCGATATCCGAAAAGGAAATCTTTCCAGGCGCCCGAAGCTGATTCGGGTCGTAATATTGTGCTTTCGACATTTTGCAACTCTCCTATTAAAACACGTTTTACAGCGAAACCGCAAAAGCAGCCTCGCGGATAATCTCGCTGACCGATGGATGCGGATACACGATCTCACGGATTGCGTCGATGGTCATTTCCTGTTCAATCATAATCCCGCAGGCTACGATAAATTCAGAAGAATAGTTCGACATCACGTGCGCGCCCACCAGAGTGCGGTATTTCCGGTCAAACACAAACTTGGCAATGCCGACGCCGTTCTCGTTTTCCGCCACATACCGGCCCGCGTAAGCCATAGGCAGCTTTACCGATACGGCGTCCATTCCGGCCTCTTTGGCCTGTTCCTCCGTCATGCCAACACAGGCGACCTCGGGATTGGTATAAAGCACGCTGGGAATCGCCTTATAGCGCATTCGGTCCTTACGGCCCAGAATCGTGTTGACCGCCACCTCACCCATGCGGTAAGCGGAGTGCGCCAGCATGGATTTACCGTTGCAGTCGCCCACGGCAAATACATTGACCGCATTCGTCCGGCAGCATTCGTCCACACAGATCGCGCCCCGTTCAACGGCGATATTCAGTTTCTCAACGCCGCAGGTGTCCGCAACGGGACGGCGGCCAATCGCCAGCAGTACCTTTTCACAGACGATTTTTTCTTCCCGGCCATCCTTTTCATATACAACGCCGTCCGCGTCCACACGGACAACCTTGGCGTTCAGATGGAATTTCATGCCGTCTTTTTCATAGCCCTTTTGCAAAAGGGCGGAAATCTCGCCGTCAATCGGACCGGCAATTTTCGGCAGCATCTCCACAACCTCTACCGCACAGCCTACCACACCGTAGTAAGCGGCCAGTTCCAGGCCGATCACGCCGCCGCCGATTACCACCATGCGTTTTGGCAGAGCTTCCAGTTCCAGGGCTTCCAGGTTCGTCATGACGAACCCGCTGGCAAGCCCCTCTTTGACGCCGGGAATCGGCGGTACGGAAGCCTTGGAGCCGGTTGCGATTATGAGATAAGTGCCCTCGTACGTTTTTCCGCCGGCCCCCACCTGAATGGCCGTTCCGCTGCGGCCCAGGATGGTCCCTTCGGCGTTCACAACCTCCACATGATTTGCCTTCATGGCCGCGCCTACACCGCTGACCAGGGTGTGAATCACCTTGCGTTTCCGGGCAATGACCGCAGGCTGGTCCACGGACGGCGCTTGGGCATGGACGCCGTAGAGCGCGCCGTAAGGCGTTGCGTAGTGGTAGATTTTTGAGGAGTTCAGCAGGACTTTGCTGGGAATGCAGCCTTCGTTCAGGCAGGTTCCGCCTAACGCTCTCTTTTCAATCAGTACCGTTTTCAGTCCGGCGTGACCGGCGCGTTCCGCGGCAATATAGCCGCCCGGTCCTCCGCCCAGGACGATTACATCGTAAGACATTCGCAGTTCCTCCATGTTTCTGTTGGAAATGAATTTGTTTATTTCGTCAGCAGCAAATCAAAATTTGCAATGTTATTTGCCAGCGCCTGCAAGAAGCGGGAGGCCGGAGCGCCGTCCATTGCACGGTGGTCATACGTCAGCGACAGATTGAGGGTCGGATAAAACTCCGGCTGTCCGTTTTTCATGCGTATCCGGGTCTCGATGCTGCACACGCCCAGGATTCCAGTTTGCGGCGGGTTGATGATGGGCGTGAAGGTGGTCACGCCAAAGGCGCCCAGATTGGAAATGGTGAAGGAAGCCCCGGTCAGCTTGTCGGGCGAGATGGAGCCGGAACGGCATTCCGCCGCCAGCTGCTTCATGGTCTGGCTGATTTCCGCCAGACTCATCTCGTCTGCGTGACGGATTGTAGGCACCAACAGTCCCCGGTCCGTGTCAACGGCAATACCCAGGTTTGCGTGACGGAACACCTTCATTTCCTCGTCGCTGTAATGCGCGTTCAGAGACGGAAAATCGAGAATCGTACGGGAAACGGCATAGATTACCATATCGTTCAGGCTGATATTGGGCAGTCCCGCCTTTTCCCCTGCGGCCTTGATGCGGGCGCGCAGTTCCTGCATAGCCGTAGCATCCGCAAAAGAATTGTGCGTCAGCTGGGCCATTGTCGACAGGGAATTCTGCATATTTTTGGCAATCATTTTCCGCAGGCGGCTGTTTTTGACGGTTTCAAATTCCGCCTCTTCCGCAATCTCCGGAACCGTGTCCGGTGCGGCTGGCGCAGAATTCTTACGGTTCAAATCCGCCAATGTGATTGCGCCCGCCAGTCCGCTTCCGCTTTCCGCGCCGGAGGCATAGGGCCGTGCCGCTCCGGTGACGAAGGGGCCGGTTTGCGCCATGGCGGCAATATCCCGCTCAATAATACGGCCTTCCGGGCCAGTGCCTTTCGCGTAACGGAAGTCGATGCCTTTCGCCTCCGCCATCCGACGGGCGCGGGGGGAAATTTTAATCGTTTCCTCAGTGTTTGCCGCAGGCAAATTCACCGCCGGAACCGCAGCAGCCGGAACCGCCGCCGGTGCAGGCGCGGACGCCGTTTCACCGTCAGACGCCTCGCCGCCCAAAGAAAACGGCTCGCCGGGATCTCCAATCACACAGACGATTTTCTTGACGGCAATTTCATCGCCGTCCTCGCCAATGCATTTCAAAACGGTTCCGTCCCGTTCGGACTCCACATCGAAAGTCGCCTTTCCGGTTTCAATCGAAAAAAGATAGTCTCCGGTTTTGACGGTATCGCCTTCTTTTACGTACCAGCTGCTCAAAATGGCGCTTTCCTCGGACAGCCCCTTCTGCGGCATCCGGACAAAGAGAACATTGCCGGAAGCCTCGCCGGATGCGGGAGCTGGAACGGCGGAAACGGGCGCGGGTGCAGGTGCGGGCGGCGCGGCGGGTTCCGCAGAAGGAGCGTCCTCCAATTCATAGCTTTCTCCGGGCTGTCCCACAACGCAGACAATTTTCTTGACTTCAATTTCGTCGCCGTCCTCGCCAATGCACTTCAATACCGTTCCATCGATTTCCGTTTCCACGTCAAAGGTAGCCTTTCCGGTTTCAATCGCAAACAGATTATCACCCGCCTTAACGGCGTCGCCCTCCTTTACATACCAGTTACTTAAAATTGCGCTGGTTTCTGACAGTCCTTTTTGGGGCATTCTGACCAGCAAAGCCATATTGATTCCTCCTGTTTCAACGTTTTATCTCCACGCCGCGGCACAGGCGGAACAAACGCCGCCTGTGCCATGACTCCTCTGCCGGGGTTGTGTAGCGTGTCAGTTTTCTTTTGCCATCAGCTCCGGGTGAACATCCTTGTTCCATTTGGTGGAATCCGTAAACCGTGCAATCACAGCCGCAATCAGAAGCAGACAGGCGTAAATGGCGTAGGCCGCCGTCAGGCTTCCAGTAACGCGGTTTACCACCGCATTCACCACAAAGTTCAGAGCGATGATGCAATACATAATCGGATAAATCACCGTGTTCGCGGTGGGATAATCCAGCTGTCCGAAAATAGACGCGGGCCAGGAAATCTGGAAGTTGGTTGTGCCGCCCAGAGACATACCGACCATCACAATGGAGAGATACACAAACGCGATGTGGAATTGTCCGAGTATATTGACCAGTACCGCGGCCGCGAAGAAAATGCAATAGGAAATAGCGGCAGGCTTGGTGCCGAACTTCGTATCCAGCAAGCCGAACAGGTAACTTCCAAACATACCGCATACCGCCGCAACGGACATCGCGCCGACCGCTTGGGCCTGGGTGAGCCCCAGAGAGACGTTACGGCCTACAAACTGTGAGACAATCCCTACCAAGCCAATTCCCATAAACGCGGGAACCAGCAGGGCAAGCCAGGTTTCCTTGGTTGTCAGCAGACGGGCAACGGTCCAGTCGCTTTTGTAGCCGGTGTCCTGCTGGCTGGTCAGATATTCCGCCTCAAAGACTTCCTTGCTTACATTGTCCGGATAATATCCGGCGTCCAGCGGGTTGTCCCGCAGAACCACGATGCCCAGAACCCCCAGTACCACCGAGGCAATTCCAATCACAGAAAGGCCCATCGGGAATCCCAGCGAGGAAACCAGCACCGTCATCAACGGAACAAGAACCGCAGAACCGATATTCGCTCCGGTTGTGCTGATGCCCACGGCAACGCCCCGTTTCCGCGGGAACCACTGGGCTTGTAAAGCGCCGGTGCAGAGGTAAACGCAGCTTTGCGTACAGGACACCATAATGCACATGCCAATTCCGTAAAGCGTCGTAGTGGACGCGTTCAGGTAGATCGTGGAGTAGACCGCGCCGGATATAATCAATAAAATACCGCTGGTGTACCGGTTGCCGATTTTTTCCCGAATCTTACCAATGACAAACATCATTACAACGCCGGCAAAACCGGCCACTGTGCCAAGACTTAAACAAACATTCGGGTCCAATTGATTGGCTTCCGTAATCAGGGGGAGCGCGACGTTCAGACCGTCAATGGTCATCGCTACGTTACAGAACAGAGCCGCCAGGGAATAGATAATCAGGAACCAGCCCTTTGCGCCGAAATTGCTTGCACTTTGGTTTTTCATTCCGAAAGCTCCTTTCTCATTGTCCGGGGTTCAAATTCCGGCGTGTCGCTCAAATATCCAGCGCCAAATAATAGGCGTCGCTCATTGCGTTGGTGACTTTGCCCGGCTTCCGGCAGTCTCCCAGCGCCTGCACAACCGGCGCAGCCTGGGCCAGCTCGATAAACAGGCCGCTGTTGGAACGGAAGCCCACGGCGTTTACAACGGTATCCGCCGGAAGGGTGATGGTTTTGCCGTCGGGGCCGCAGACGACAACGCCGCTGCCGGTGATGCTCTTTCCGGTGGTATTGGTCAGAATCTGAACGCCGTTCTTCTCCATGTCCACCTTGACCGCCGTCGCGCCGAAGCAGTCCGCGTCAATCGCGACATCTTCGCGCATTTCCACGATGCTGACTTTTTTACCCTTCCGCGCAAGGTGCGCAGCCGTTTCACATCCAACCAGTCCGCCGCCCAGTACGACAACGTTATCGCCAATTTTTTCCTCGCTGCCGTAAACGTCTCCGGCCAGGACGACGTTTGCGCCGTCAATGCCGTCCATTCTGGGAATGATGGGGGACGCGCCCGCGGCAACAAACAGTACGTCCGGCTTTTCCGCTTCAACGGTTTCCTTTGTTGCGGCGGTGTTCAGATGAACCGTCACGGGACTCTTGGAGAGCTTGTACTCCAAAACCTGCGCCAGCTCGTACAGGCCGTATTTGAAGTCAACGTGTTTTGCGAAATTCAGCATACCGCCTAGCCGTTCCGACTTCTCGTACAACACAACGGTATGTCCCCGGCCGCTGGCCGTCAGGGCCGCTTCCATACCGGCGGGGCCGCCGCCAATGACCATCACCTTTTTCGGCGTGGTAGCCTGCACTTTTGCTAACCATTCGTTGCGTTCGTTGCCAATCACCGGGTTAACGACGCAGGAAGTCATGCCGGTTTTGACGGATTCGCCAAAGCAGCCGTTGCAGCGGAGGCACTTCGTAATTTCCCGCTCTCTGCCGGAACGCAGCTTGTTGGGGAGTTCCGGGTCGGCCAGAAGCGGACGGGCCAGCTCAATGACATCGGCCTTGCCGCTTTCGAGAATTTCCTCCATCAGCTCGGGGTCCGTGATGCCGCCGACGGTGGAAATCGGAATCCGGACGTGTTTGCGGATTTCTGCGGCAAGATGTACGTTTGCGCCCTTGGAAATGTACTGCGAGGGATGGGTACGGATAAACAGCTCCAGCTTTTCGTGGACGCCGGCGGACACGTTAATCATGTCGCACTTGTCCTGAATCAGCACGGCGAGCTTTGTGGCTTCCTCCAACGTGATGCCGCCTTCCAGGAAGTCCTCGCCGCTGATGCGGACTTCAATGGGGAAATCGGGCCCGCAGTGGCGGCGGATGGAATCCAGCGCCAGAAGCACCGGCCTGGCCCGGTTTTCAAAGCTGCCGCCGAATTCGTCCGTACGGGTATTCTCCCGGGGAGACAGGAATTGTCCGAAGAACCAGCCGTGGCCCGCGTGGAGCATACACATCTCAAACCCGGCCTGCTTTACCACGGCCGCGCCTTTGCCGAACGATTCGCAAACCTCCTCAATCAGTTCCTTTGGCATTTCATGCACTTCGCCCTGGGGGAGAATCTCATGCACCGGGCCATAGGCAATTTTGCCTTCCTTCTGCGCGCCCGCGAGGCTTACCAGGCCGCCCCACTTTCCGCCGTGGGACAGCTCCACGCTGGGAACCGCGCCGTGCCGCTTGATGGCCCGCGCCAGCTGCGCCAGAGACAGCAGGCAGTTCGGGTCATCCAGACACAGCTGGCGGTCATGGGATTTTCCGGTAGCCGAGTGGGGCATACATTCGCCCAGGGTCACGACAGCGGCGCCGCCCTTGGCTTTCATCTCATAAAACGCGATGGTTTCCGGAGTCAGACTGCCGTCAACGGCAAGCCAGTTGAGGGATGTCGGGGCCGCAAAGATTCGGTTTTTCAGAACGAGCTTTCCCAATCTCATGGGGGTGAATAATTTGTTGTACTTGCTGTTTGCCATAAGAAACGACCTCCTAAGATCATAATACAATGGTAAATTTCGGAATCCTTCAGAGAAACGCGCAGTCTGCCTAATGCCAGTATAATTTTTTCTATATAAAAGACAATCCGCGAAAAAGTAATAAACGCATAACCACTGCGTTATGTCTTTGAACCGCGAAAAAAAGCTGTCAGCGCGATAACTCCAAGATTATCCTGTGATAAACGAAAGGCCGATTGTGTTTCCATTTTGAGATTCTTATAATGAAATTACAGTAAAATCAGCCGGTTCACCCGGCAGAAAGAAGGGAAATCTATGGCAGAATATCAAATCCAGGTGTTGGAACTGGGATATGACCCGAGCTTCCCGGCGGGAATCGCGTTCGATTTCTGGCACATGGGCGATCAATCCATCAAATCCTCCTTTTCCATGACGCTGCTGCGCAGCAAAGACCACTGCATTCTGTATGACTGCGGAATGGACATGAATTCCCGTTTTTCCACGGAAAAAATCCAAATGGAAGGCGATCAGAACTGCCATGCGCCGGATGCCGTCCTGCGGAGCGCCGGCCTTGCGCCGGAGGATGTAGACAGCATTGTGTTGAGCCACTGCCACTGGGACCACATGAGCGGTCTGCGTTACTTCCCAAATGCTCATTTTTACATTCAGCGGGCGGAGACGGAACAGTGGGAACGCTCCATGGAAAATCCGGATTTCCCGCTCACTCACAAGAGCGTGGTGAACCCGGAGAGCCTGACGCTTCTGCGGGAGTATGTGTCTGCGGGAAAGGTCACGTATTTGGACGGAGACACGGCAGAGCTGTTTCCCGGCATCCACGTCCGGACGGCTTCCGGACACAGCTATGCGCAGAATATGCTGTTTGTGGACAACGCCGGGCGGCATTTCGCAGTAATTGGTGATGTAAGTATGCGCCCGGAAAGTTTTCAGGGAACGGAAGCGTTTCCCTGCTTTCTGCCGAATCTGAAATTTGCCGTAGGCCCCCTAGCGGACATTCTGACCTCTTACCGGCAAATCCTGGACTGGGTTGACGGCGATGTGACGCGCATTCTGATGACGCATAACAGCACGGTTCAGGAGGTCTGGCCCACAACAGAAAGCGCGTTAGGCTTGCAGATCACTACGGTTCATAAAACGTAAAAAGGAGGGCTTTTTCATGGAACAGAACCATATTCACCCCAAGCAGGCGCGGCAGGTTGACCAGATTGTGCTGGTAAGCGGCAATCTTTTTGAAACGCTGCATCATTTCCGCAGCGTATTCCATTATGAACACTGGGACCTCCATACAAGAACCAACCGAAATATGCCGAAGCAGGAGTTCGACGGCGGCGACGGCACGTTTTCGTATTACGAGGCGGTAACTCCCGCGGCAAACGGGATTACCCTGCGGGTAGTGGAGCCGGTCTCCGGGAGTACCGTCTATCAAATATTTTTAGACCGGTTCGGCCCGGGAATTATGGGTCTGCGGGAACGGATTCCCGACAGCCGCTGGGAATCCACGCTTGCACATTTTGCGAAAAAAAACGTCCCGATTGCACAGCAATCGGAAACGGAAGTCTGGATGGACCTGTCAAGCTCCATCGGAGGAATGCACGGACTGGTAAAAGCCTCCGCGTCGGCCAGCGAGGAGGTCCATGCAGAGAAACTGCGCGAAATTTTCCAGATTTGCATCGTGACGGACGACGTTCGGCGCACCGCCGCGCATATGCTGGACTTACTGGGGCTGGGCCCCTGGGAAATCGGACACGCGAACAATCAGACAGTAACCAATATGGCGTCCAGCCAGTATCCCGCCGGCACATTCCCGCCCGCCGAGTTTCTTCCTGCAATTTGCCGTTTCGGCAACATTGAATTTGAGCTGGTCCAGCCGGTGCATGGCCCTGTGCCCTATTTCGATTACCTGAAACGCCGTCCGACGGGCTATCATCATATCAAGGAAACCCTGCAAATCACCGAATGGAACGCCGCCCTGGAGCATTATGCAAGCATGGGCGTTTCCGTACTGCTCTCCGGGAAAATCGGCCCCTGCGGGTGGAGCAACCTGGATACGGAAGCCCTGATCGGCTGCGTCTATGAGCTGAGCGACGGCGTGCCGATGGACAAGCTGCCGGACGGCTATAACCCCTGTTTCTACCCGCCGGTGGAAACGGTTTAAGCGTCCTCCGCGCCTTGCAGAACAAAAAAACCTGTGGACTTGCAATGGTCCACAGGTTTTTGTCTTGCGCAAAACCAGCAAATTATTCTACCGTCGATTCCAGTTCCAGCCGGGACATGATTTCGTCCACCAGCAGCTGAATGGAGGGATTTTGATTTTCCTTATGCCAGGCCAGCTTGACCGAAAAACCGACATT
Organism: uncultured Oscillibacter sp.; assembly: GCA_947382875.1. GTDB lineage: Bacteria > Bacillota > Clostridia > Oscillospirales > Oscillospiraceae > Oscillibacter. The sequence goes on from CANDBG010000008.1 coordinate 26,249, forward strand.
CGTCGGAATTCTGGCCAGCTCAAACCGCTCCGGGATTTCGACCAAATCGTCCAGGATGGCGTAGCCAAAGCCCATCTTGGCCGACATACACACCGATTCCACATTGGGGAGAATTTCCGTGCTTCCCGGCGTGAAGCCGTGGCACTCGCAGATATAAACGGCGTAATCCTTTGTAATCGCCGTGGCGCTGACCGCGGGAATCAACAGACGCTCATACTTCAAATCCTCAAAGTTGATCTGGGGCGCAAAATCTCTGGAAATAATAGCGGTATGCCGCCGCTTGGCAAGGGTTCGCTCTTCCAGATACGGCTGGTCATGCAGATTGTATTCGTAATTGATTACGATGTCAAAATCCTCTTTTGTCCGCTGAAACGACAAGGCCGAAAGCGGCACGTGGGATATTTTCATGAGAATTTCGGGGTGACACTGCTGAAAATCCGCCAGGATGTAATCCAGATTTCCGAAGTTGCTGCTCTCCGGAAGCCCCATCCGCAGTTTATAAAAAATCTGCTTGCTCCGCAGCCGGGCCTGATACAGGGCGTCTTCAAAATCCTTTCCTGATTTTTCCAGCATTTCCAGCATGATCTGTCCGGCAGTGGTCAGCGTGACCGAACGGTAACTGCGGTTGAAAAGCGTAACGCCCCATTCCTTCTCCAGCAGGGAAATCTGCTTGCTGACCGCGGGCTGTGAAATATAATGCTTTTCAGCCGTCCGGCGAAAGCTGCCCAGCTTGGCCAGCGTAAGAAAATATTCAAGCTGCAAAAAATTCATAACTACCTCCGCACGTCAATATTGCATGAATTGTATTTTTACCGATAAGTGTCCTGTAAAATGGCGGGCGGCCGGAGAGACGTTTTTTTCAGTATTTGTAAAAACCCTGTTTCTATTATAGTGTATTTTATTGATAACGCAATATCTTTTTTACATTTGCCGCGTAAAAGCACACATTTTACCTTGTGGATAACTTTACAGCTATCGAACCATAACAATTTGACGGATTGAATTGGAAGCCGGTGTCAATTATATTAAAATTATGTAATGGCGGGAGAGAGGGAAAGGATGTGTTTATCCATTTTATACAAAAACAGCAGTCATAAAATTATATCCGTGCCGCGGCAAAATCCATCGCCGCGCCGGAGGCGGAAAGGACAGGCTTATGAGTGAATTGTTGCAGAAAATCAATCAGATCGGCATCGTGACCAAAGACGCCAAGGCGATGGCAAAACGCTACGCCGAGATTTACGGCATCACGGACTGGGTGATTCAAGACGGTGAAAACGGAGGCTTCGACCCGGCGGCCCGCGCGCAGAATCTGACCACCCGCGGCGTCCGGCGCGACTTTGAAATCACCCTGGCTTCCGGACATATCGGAGACATGGAAATCGAGCTGATTCAGCCCTTGGACGAATACAGCGACTATGCCCGGTTCCTCAAGGAACACGGCGAGGGCGTACATCACATTTCCCTCTGCACAAATGTCCCGCAGTTCAAGCAGGTAATGGAGGAACGGGGAATTCCGGTTCTTTTGAGCGGAACCATTCCCGGTGTGGAAACCTTTCTCTATTACGACACAACGCCCGAATTGGGGATGACGTTTGAAATCCACGACACGGAAAACAAATAGAAAGGAAGGGATGATCTGGATGAATCCTGTCATGAGCGCGGCCCGGCTTCAAGCCAATTCCGAAAACCGTTTCTTTGACCGAATTACGGTTGTAACAAACCGTTTGGAGGAGACGGCGGGAAATCTGGAAAAGCTGTACGGCCTGAAAAACTGGAAGCTGCGCGAAGAGAGCCGCGGCGGGTTCAGCGAACGCACCGCCGTCGCATATTTGGGCAATGTGGAGCTTTGCCTGACACAGCCTTTGAAGGGCGAATCCGTTTGCAGCCGTTACCTCACTGCGTATGGCGAGGGCTTGTTCTGCCTGCGGGAGAACGTGCCGCCGGAGAAATGGGAGGCGGAACTCACCCGTTATAAAAGGCTCGGCGTTTCCGTGGCGCAGGAGGATATAGACGCGGAAGGCGTCACGGTCTGGCTGGATACCCAGGCGCAGCTTGGCGGTATGCTGGCGCTGCACCGGGACAGCGAAGAAGCCGCTGAAACCCGCCGGGTCCTGCGGAACGACCGGGTACTGACCCAAATCAATGTCGTCACCGGCGATGTGGACCGCACCATTCATCAGCTGACGGAACTGCTGGAAATGGGGCCGTGGTCCATCGGCACGCTGAACAACCAAAGCGTCGCCAACCCCGGCCTGCTGGTAAACGGAAAACTGGAAGCGCCGGAGTTCCATTTCCAGCTTGGCATCACCGTTTTTGCCAACATCGAAATCGAAGTCATTCAGCCGGTGAAAGGCCCTACGGTATACCAGGAGTATCTGGACCGCCACGGGGTTGGGTTCCATCATATCAAGGAAATTGTGCCAGTAGACAGCTGGCAGTCCACCCTGGACGGCTACGCGGCCAAGGGAATTGCCTTGAGCATCAAAGGCGGCGTCGGCGACACCAGCTTCGCCTATTTGGATTGTGAAAAGCTCTTTGGTTTTGTGGTGGAGCTGGGCATTCCTGTGCCGCCGGGACGGATGCCGGACGGTTACAATGAATATCACTATCCCTGACCCGCTTCGGGTTTGCGCGGCACTTTGCACGCATGAAATTCAGGAAGGAGAAACATCATGTCACAACAGCACGAACACGAAAAAGTAGTTGGTAAGGACTCCAAGGCAAATTTCGGTACAAGAGGCTGGCTTCTGGTTTTGTTCGGATTGATGTCCTTGTTTTATGTCGGTTCCATTCAAAATGAATCCATGAACGTCGTCATCCCGAAGCTGATGGAGCTTCACGGCTGGGGCGACGGTCAGATTTCCCGCATTACCGGTTATGCAACCTTTATCGGCGCAATGTGTGTGTTTTTCTGGAATCCGGTGGTCCGGAAGTTCGGCGCAAAATGGCCCGCCGTGATTGCGCTGGCGGTGGTGGGCATTGGTATGAGCCTGCAAGGTTACGTGACCAGTGTTGGCGCTTATGCGGTCATTCGTATTCTGACTGTGATTGGCACAATGTCCGTCATGAACTACTTTTTAGGCGTTCTGGTTATCAACTGGTTCCCCACCAAAAAGGGCGTTGCGATGGGTTATATTACCGTCGGCAACAATCTTGCGTCCATCGTGTGCATCTGGATGCTGACGGGACTTTGGTCCTCCTTTGGCTTTGGCGGCGGCTCCATTGCCTATGGTCTGCTGGGTCTGCTTCCGATTGCCGTTTTGGTCTTTGCCCTGGACGACTACCCGGAGAAATTCGGGCTGTTCCCGGACAACGACACGTCCATGACCCGGGAAGAAGCCGACAAAATGCTGGAAGAAGGCCGCCGGTACGAGGAGACCAGCCCCTGGACGGTAAAACGGCTGCTGGTAACGCCCCAGGTCTGGAAAATTGCCGTTGCGCTGGGCCTGCTTTGTCTCACCATCTCCGGCATCCTGACGCATCTGGTTGCGATCTTCACTTCCAGAGGCTATGACCAGACCTCCGCCATGCTGGCAATGACCATTTGCAGTGTCCTCGCGATTCCTTTGAGCATTTTCCTAGGCGTGATTGACACGAAGTACGGCGCAAGAATTGCTACCATCGGGTTGGCGGTTGTCATGGCGGTTTGCTTCTTTGTTTCGGTGATTGACTCAAAATGGTCTGTCTTTTTCGCCGGGTTTGCCGCGGCCGCGGTCATGGGCTGTCTCAACAACGTGGCAACCTCGCTCCCCGCCAGTATCTTTGGACGTTATGACATGAAGCGGGCGCAGTCGGTTATCATTCCGATCATGCAGACGTTACAGGCAATTGGCGTCGGCTTGACCGGAACGCTGGCGGAAAAAACCGGCGGCTTTACCGCAGTCATGGGGCTGATGGGCGTCTGCTCGATTGTCGGCGCGCTGATTCTGCTGACGCTGAAGGACGAGTGCATCGGACGCATTGAATAAGAAGGGAGACGGTTGACTATGGCAGACACCATGCGGGCCTTTGTGGCGGTGGAACGGGGCCGCTTTGAAGTGCAGGACGTCCCGATTCCGGAAGTCGGGGACGACGACATCCTGATTCAGCTGAAATCGGCGGCCATCTGCGGCAGCGACGTACATATTTACGACGGCGGCATGGACCCGCTGTGCGGCTATCCGGTGATTATGGGACACGAAAACGCCGGGGTCATTGTAAAACGCGGAAAGAACGTATCCCCAAAATGGCAGGTTGGAGACCGGGTGACCTCCGAAAACACCGTGGAGGTATGCGGAAGCTGTTACGGCTGTATCACCGGCGAATATGTCACCTGCGAGCATCGCCGGGGGATGGGCATTGCCGCGGACGGCATTCTTGCGGAATATGTCCGGATTCCGGGGGATATCCTCCGGCTGGTGCCGGACTGCATTTTCAAAATTCCCGACAACGTTTCCTTTGAGGAAGCGCCGCTTCTGGAGCCTGCCGCCAATGGATACAAGGCCGTGTTTCAGGAAGGCCGCATGATGGCGGGCGAATATGTAATTGTCTCCGGCGCGGGCGCACTGGGGCTTTACAGCGCGCATATGGCGGCCATCGGCGGCGCGGCGCGTGTCATTTTGCTGGTGCGGACCAGCACGGCAAAGGACAAACTGGAAACCGCCCGTAAGCTTGGCGTGACCGACATCATTTATTCCGACGAGCCGGAAAAAAGCCTGGAAGCCGTGCATCAGCTGACCGGCGGCTATGGAGCGGATCTGGCCATTGAGACTACGGGCGTTCCGGCGGTATTGGACCTGGGACTGCATATGCTGCACGTCAGAGGCCGGATGGTCCGGATTGCCATTAACAACACGCCGTATCAATATGGCCTGGACAGCCTCACGCTGCGTTCGATTGAACTGATCGGGCATATGGGATACAACACGGTTTCCTGGCTCAATACCATCCATCTGGCGCAGCAGGGAAAATTGGATTTGAAGTCCATCGTGACGCACCGCGTCAAACTGGAGGACGTGAAGCGTGGATTTGACTTGATGGTTTCCCGCGAAGCCGGCAAGGTGCTTGTGGAATTTGACTGACGATACGGGAAGTACCGTTTGATTTGTGTGACGCAGTGCTGTCTGTCCGTTCAAGCGGGCAGGCAGCGCCGCTGTTTGTACCGCTGGATTCTTCGGCGGGAGAAAGGGGTTTTTTTATGAAAACGTGGTTTATAACCGGCGGCTCTACCGGCCTGGGCCGCTGTATTGCAGAAGAGGCGTTAGCCCGGGGCGATCAAGTGGCCGTTGCGGCAATTGACCCGGAAAATATGCAGGATTATCTGCCGCGGTATGATAAAAACGTGTTGGTGCAATATCTGGACGTTACCAGCGAGGAGCTGGTGACGGAGGCGTTTGCAGAGGCGGTGCGGAAATTCGGCCGGATCGATATCTGCGTGAACAACGCCGGATTTATGCACCTGGGCGCGGTGGAAGAGCTGACGCAGGTCGAGGTCCGAAAGCTGATGGATACAAACTTTATGGGTAATTTTTTTGTGGCAAAGCAGGCGGCAAAGCATATGCGGGAGAACCGCAGCGGCGTGATCGTTCAAATGGCCAGTCTGGCGGCGGTGGACGTTCTGGCGGGAAACGGCTTGTACGGTGCGTCCAAATGGGCCGTGGAGGGCTTGAGCGAGGCGCTGTATCACGAGATGAAGCCCTTCGGCGTGAAGGTAATTCTTGTGGAGCCGGGAACCATCAAGACCGGCATCGAACGCCGCTCCCGCCACTCGAAGCCGCTTCCGGCCTATCAGGAGCTGCTGGCCGAGGTCCGCAGGCGTTGGGTGGACTGTGACGACTCCGGCGACACCGGGGACCCGGTCAAATGCGCAAAGGTACTGCTCAAGCTGGTGGAGCTGGATGACCCGCCGGTGCGAATTCCCCTGACGACGTTCGCTTATGAAGTTTCCCAGGAGGTCTGCCGGGACCGGCTTGTTCAGGCGGAACGCTGGCTTCCGTACAGCCGGATGGCGGATATTGCTTATGACGGGCCGATTTAACGCGGTCCTGAAAAACACACGGCGCTGTTTCCAGGAGGTTTTCAAGCATGACAATCACGGAACCTTACATTCCTGCCCGGATCTTGAACCGTTTTTTTCTATGTGTCTGGGGGGTGGCGTTCTCCCTGCAAATGGGGCAGAACATTTTTAACAACTCCATCACGGTTTATGCAAACTCTTTAGGCTATTCCAACACCTTTGCCGGAAGTCTGGCCATTCCATATCTGATGGGCGCATTGGTCGGACGGATTCTGGGCGGCGCGCTGTCCGACACCCGCAGCCGCCGTTTTGGGATGCTGCTGGGATGCGGTTCTTTTTTGACCGGTTCCATTTTGTACAGTATCCCTTCCCTGGCGGTTTCGCCGGTACTGATGCTGGCCCGCGGGATGCATGGCTTTGGGTATGCCTGCGGCAGCACCGCCTATTCCGTGGCCGCGGTGGACGTCACGCCGCCGGAGAAAATGGCGCTGGGCCTGGGCGTCAACTGGACGGCGCAAGGGTTTGCGCAGGCATTGGGCGGCGTAGTAACCGCCTGTCTGGTGATTAACGGCAGTTACACGCCTCTTTTTATTGGAGCCGTTTTGTTTTTGCTTCTGGCGGTTTTGTTCAGCCAGATATGCAGCTATGAACGGAGCCAATCCGGCAAAGCCGCGAAAAAGGTCCGCTTCCGTTTTGCGGACCTGGTGGAAAAATCCGCCGTTCCCCATGCAATTGTGGTTTTTGTGTATTACCTGGGCCTGGCCCTGCCCTGCTTTTACGCCGTATCGGTTTCTCTGAAAAAAGGATTTGCCAATGGAAGCCTGTTTTTCACGGCCTGCGCGGTGGGGATGGTACTTACAAACCTGCTGTTGGTGCGTCTGGCGGAACGCATTGGCAATCTTGCCGCCATGATTCCGGTGTTTATGTTCGCAATCGCGTCGGTTTTGCTGATGGGCTTCGGTACGCGCTTTGCCTCCTTTCTGACCGCCGGGGCGCTGTTTGGCATCGGCATTGGCGGAATGCCGGTGCTGCAAAGCGAGACGGTGCGCCGTCTTCCGGTGTACCAGCGCGGCGGCGGCACCAGCACGCTGTTCCTGGCAATGGACCTTTCCATGGGAATCGGTCCGGTTCTTTGGGGCGCCGCCCTGGACCGGCTTTCCTACCGGCTGGTCTGTGTGCTGTCCGTCTGCGTGATGGCCGCCGCGGTATTGCTTCTGCTTCGCGTGTTCGGCAAGAGGGCGGGCGCAGAGGTATAAACGTCAGGTTATACCTCTATCACAAAACCAGTGATTGTGTTATCCCGCAGTTCCGATAAAATGAGGATAGTGGATAGTCCGTTATCCGCAAGTTTAGGAAAGGTGAATTGATGGCATATGAAAATTCCGACTGTGACTCTCTCCAATGGCGTAGAAATGCCGGAGATCGGCTTTGGCGTTGCGGCGCTGGGAAACGGAAAGGCATTCCATACGGCAATGGAAGCTGCATTAGAAAACGGATACCGAATGTTTGACACTGCGCCCTTTTACGAAAATGAGGCGGAGGTCGGGGAATTCCTCCGCGGCTGTGGAATTCCCCGTCAGGAGCTGTTTATCACCACAAAGCTGCCCAACGCCTGTCACGCTTACGAGGACACCCTCAAAGCCTTTGACACCGCGCTGGAACATATGGGGCTGGACTATTTGGATTTGTTCCTCATCCATTTTCCGGTCCCCAGCGTTGGCAAGTACCATGAGGCGTGGAAAGCCATGGAAAAGCTCTACCGGGAAAAAAGAGTGCGTGCGATTGGCGTGTCCAACTTCCAGGAGCCGCATCTGCAAAAGATTCTGGATACGGGCGAGATTGTTCCCCAGGTCAACGAGCTGGAATGCAATCCTTATCTGACGGTACGCCCGCTGTGCAATTTCTGCGCGGAGCATGGAATTCGTGTTGTGAACTGGTTTCCCCTGGGCGGCCCGCGGGAACCCCTGGTCCCCTACCCGATGGACGATTTCAAGGTCCTCCTCGATGACCCCGTGATGCTTCGCATTGGCGCCAAATACGGAAAAAGCGCCGCACAGGCCGCTCTGAAATGGGCGATTCAGAATCACATCACGCCGATTCCCAAATCCTCCAACCCGGAACGCATCCGTCAGAACTGCGATATTTACGATTTTACGCTGACGCCGGAGGAACTGGCGGAGATTGACGCGTTGAATCATGACCGCCGTCTTGGCCCCGACCCAAACACCTTTGACGACATGGAAATGGGCTGAACAAAGCATTACAGAGAACCGGATTCTCATTCTAAAAACGAACGGAGGGATTTTATGAAAGCCGTGGTTTTTACCGGCAAGGGAAAAATCGAAGTGCAGGACATTCCAAAACCGGTCACGCCGCCAGACGAAATTATGGTGAAAATCGAATATTGCGCGCTCTGCGCGACGGACGTGCATCTGGTAGACAACGGACTTTTCGGCGTAAACCAGCCGCTGATTTTAGGCCACGAAATGTCCGGAACCGTCGTTGAAATCGGTGAAACGGCTGCGAAGGAAAGTGATTTCCAGATTGGCGACCATGTAACGGCAAACCCGGTGCCGTTCTGCGGAACCTGCGCGCATTGCCGGAAGGGGCAGTATGCGCACTGTGAAAACGCGGCGTTCGACCCGTCCAAGCGGCCGATGGACGCCATGGCGGAATATCGAAGTTACCACCCACGTCAACTTTATCGGGTGCCGGACGACGTGCCCTTCCAGCACGCTTGTCTGGTGGAACCGATCACCACAGCCAGCCGCGGTATGGAACTGGCGGATATGCCTCTGGGCAGTACGGTCTGCCTTTCCGGCGCGGGGAGTATCGGATTGATTATGCTGAATCTGGTGAAGTACCGCGGCGGCACGCGGATTACCGTGATTGAACCGGTAGCGGAAAAACGGAAGCTGGCATTGGAAATGGGCGCGCAATATGTAATTGATCCCGCCGCGCAGGATGTTGTACAGGAGGGAATGCGCATTACCGACGGACTGGGTTATGACTTTGTATTTGAAATGTCCGGCGTCCCCCGCGCCGGGGAACTGTGCCCGTCCCTGGTGGCGCACTGCGGCTGCGTGGAGTATTTTGCTCTTTACCCCGAAGACTACCGATTACCGCTGAATCTGACCGAGATGTTCAACAAGGAAGCGCGAATCCAGTGTACGTTTACAAATCCGTTCCTCTACCCCAAGAGCATTGACCTTTTGCAGCGTCTGGATATGGACCGGCTGGCAGGGCCTGTGTATGACATTACAGACGCGCCCCAAGCCTTTGCGGACTTCAAAACCGCAAAGTATCCCAAATTGCTGATTCATTGCGCACAGGATAACTGACCGCTTATCTTACCATAACAAAGTGACGGCTTGTGTTTTGTGAGGCAACTCTATAAAATAACATTATAGAGTCCTTTCCATGGTGAATTTACACAAAACTTTTATTAGGAGGAATTTTGCAATGCTGAACGAGAAATTTGAGATCTTCATGAACTGTGAAAATGTGGAAACCGTGAAGAAGTACATGGATCTGTACCCGGTTCTGGCCGGCATTACCACCAATCCAATCATGATCTCCCGTCTGAAGCGTACGGACTACTTCACCATTCTGAAGGAACTGCGTGCGGCCATCGGAAATAAGAAGCTGTTCACTCAGGTTACCTCCAAGAATTCCGCCGACATTATGGAAGAAGCCTACCGTATCCGTGATGCCGCCGGAGAAAACACCATCGTGAAGATTCCTGCGATGGAATTCGGCATCAAGGCCATTTATGAGCTGCATCAGCAGAACATCCCCACCTGCGCAACGCTCTGCTGCTCTACCATTCAAGGCGTGATGGCGCTGGAAGCAGGCGCATCCTATGCCGTTCCTTTCCATTTCCACATGAAGGACGCCGGTCTGGACCCTGTGTCCACCACCCGCGAACTGGTGGAATATACCCGCGTCTCCGGCAAGGGCAAGATTATGGGCGCGGCCCACAGAACCTTGGAGGAATTCGGCTACTGCATGGGCCAGGGCGTTCAGGCGTTCACCATCGACCCGAACTTCATCACCAACGGCATGATGAACGACTGCGTTACCAAAAACCTCGACATCTTCCTGGGCGGCTGGGAGAGCGTCTTCGGCGAAGGCGTCCGCATTCTGGACCTCCCCCGCTGATCTCTGACAATTGCATAGCCGGGCGGCGGCGCAGCGGAACGACTGCGCCGGAGCGCCGCTTCGCTGCAAGGCACTACGCGGACAGGCAGAGAACCTCCCAACGCTGGAAAGCAGCAAGGGAGGTTCTTTCGCGTCTGAACCGGAAAATTCACCGGCAAAACCATAACCCGCGAGTTATGCAATCATAATAATTTGGCGGATTGAAACCCAAACGAATGCATTGTATCATGAAAAACAAGGATATCAGCCACAAAACGGACATGAGGAGGACACGACTGCTATGAGCTATCAGGTTGTTCAGAAAAACGAAGCGGTAAAGTATGAGGCCCCCGGTCATTTCGACTGCCTGACAACCCGTCTTCACAATCCAGACGGTGTGAATGACGGTACAATTGTAATGGGCCTGTCGCATTTTCTGCCCGGCGGCGGAGCCAATATGGCGGCGGCCAATTTTGAGATGGTCTATTACATCGTGGAAGGGGAAATGACCGTCACCCTGAAAGACGACGCCGGAACGGAGACGGCGTATGTTCTGCACGCGGGCGACAGCGTACATTTCGGCAAGGGAACCCAGCGTGCCAGCTTGAATACCGGTATTGTAACGGCGCAGATGCTCACGGTGATGATTAAAAAGTAATGGAAGAAATTTCAGGAAAAGAAAGGGGATAACCGGCAGATATGTCTGATTTATTCAATTTGCAGGGACGCAATGCCGTCATTTTCGGAGGCGCGGGCGGCTTGGGAAAGCTGATTGCCAAGGCTTACGCCGAAGCGGGCGCCAATGTGGCCATTGCCTCCCGGAGTGAGGAAAAACTCCGCGCCGCGTGCGAGGAGCTGCACGCGCAGACTGGAAAAGCATTTCGGTATTACGTCTGCGACGCCACCGACGAGGCCGCCGTAGAGGCCGCCGCGAAAAAGGCAAACGAGGAAATGGGCGGCGTAACGATTCTGGTGAACTCCCAGGGCGTCAACAAAAAGGTGCCGGCGTTGGAGTTCCCCGTCGACGAATTCAATCGCGTCATGAATGCAAACGTTACCTCCGTGCTGATTACGTCGAAGCACTTCGGCGCGTACATGAAGGAACAGGGCTACGGCAAAATCGTGAACGTCACGTCGGTCCGGGGCAAAATCGCAACCCGCGGCCCGGGCAACGCGGCGTATTGCGCCAGCAAGGGCGCGGAAGATATGCTGACGAAGGTTCTGGCCGCCGAGCTGGGACCCTATGGCATTACAGTCAACGGCTTTGGTCCCAACATCATGAAAACGCCTATGATGAACAAGGTTTTTGAAATGCGGGCCAAAGAGGCGGGCGTTACTGTGGAGGAATATTTGCAGCAGCAGGGCGCAAGTCTGCCGCTGCGCCGGATGTCCGGCCCGGAGGACTGTGTGGGCACCGCGCTGTTCCTGGCGGCTCCCGCTTCGGACTTCCTGACCGGCAACATCCTTTATCCCGACGGCGGCCTGACGGCGGTCGGCTGAGGAGGCGTGAACCGTGAGAGAGGTAGTCATTGCGGACGCCTGCCGGACGGCGGTAGGAAGCATGGGCGGAAGCCTGCGGCCCCTGTCCGCCTGCGACATGGCGGAGGCCGTGCTGCGGGGAATTGTGGAGCGCACCGGGATTCGGGCCGGTGAACTGGATGAAGTGATTCTGGGCCATTGCCGTCAGACCTCCGACGAACCCAATGTTGCACGGGTAGCGGCGCTGCGGGCCGGAATCCCGGAAAGCGTTCCCGCTTATACGGTTATGCGGCAGTGCGCCTCCGGCATGACGGCGGTGCAGAACGGCGCGATGAGCATTCAGTGCGGTCAGGCGGATATGATTTTAGCGGGCGGAACGGAATCCATGTCCAACGCCGTGTTTTATGTCCGAAACGCCCGCTGGGGCGTAGGCACCGGCACCACCGAGTTTGTTGACGCGTTAACGGAGGTGCAGTACCGCAGCCAGCCGGAAGAAACCTATGGACATTACAACATGGGCGCAACGGCGGAAAACGTCGCGGAAGTCAAGAGAATCAGCCGTGAGGAACAGGACGCGTTTGCGCTGGACTCCCAGAGAAAAGCCGCCGCCGCGATTCAAGCGGGACGCTTCCGGGACGAAATCGTTCCCCTGATTGTTCCGCAGGGCCGGAAAAAACCGCCGCTGGTGTTTGATACGGACGAATTTCCCCGTCCCAATTCCACCATGGAGAGTCTGGGCAGACTGCGGCCATGTTTTCCGATTCGCCATGACAGCAGTGGGCGTCTGTTCAGCGCCCGGGAGGGCGGCGGCACCGTGACAGCCGCCAGTTCCTCCGGACGAAACGACGGCGCGTCCGCGATGCTGCTGGTTTCCCGGGAGAAGGCGGATGCCCTGGGGCTGAAGCCCCTGGCACGGATCACCGGCATGGGTTCCGCGGGCTGTGATCCCCGCACAATGGGACTTGGCCCGGTATATGCCGTTCCCAAAGCCCTGAAAAACGCGGGCCTGACCATGGACGACATTGGACTGGTGGAGCTGAACGAAGCCTTTGCTTCGCAATCCATCGCCTGCATTCGGGAGCTGGGCCTGGAGAACCGGAAGGAAATCGTCAATGTGAACGGCGGCGCGATTGCCCTGGGACATCCCGTCGGCTCCTCCGGGTGCCGGATTCTGGTCACGCTGGTACATGAAATGAAGCGGCGCGGCGTGCGGTACGGCCTGGCAACGCTGTGCATTGCGGGCGGAATGGGGCAGGCAACCGTCGTGGAACTCTGCAACGGATAAAACGGAAAGGAATTTACGGATTATGGCAAAGACCAACAAAGTGATTATTTCCGCGTGCCTGTGCGGCGCGGGAACCAAAAAGGATCAGGCGCCTACCGTCCCTTACACCCCGGAGGAAATCTCCGACCAGGCGGTTGCCTGTGCAAAGGCGGGCGCGGCAATTGCACATATTCATGTGCGCGAAGACAAAATGGTCGACGGCGTGATGCAGATTGGCTACAAGTCCATGAGCCTGGAAAAGTTCACCGAAGCGGTAGACCTGACCCGGAAGAAGTGCCGGGAACAGGGCGTGGACATTGTTTTGAATCTGACCACCTCCGGCGGCGAATATGAAGATCAAAAGCGTTTGCAGCACCTGGGAAAACTGCTGCCGGAAATGTGTTCCTTTGACCCGAATACGCTGAACTGGGCCAACAGCTATATTTTTGAAAACAGTCCGCGCTTTCTGAACCTGCTGGCTCAGGAGGTTGTCAAGCACAACATCAAGCCGGAGTTCGAGGTGTTTGACACCGGCCACATTGATTCAGTGATGTACTACGTCAAAAAGTGGAACATCCCCCAGCCGCCTCACATCCAATTCATTATGGGCGTCGGCGGCTCCATGCCGGGTACGGCGGAGAATCTGGCGTTTCTGGTGAACAAGCTGCCCGAGGGCGCAACCTGGTCCGTCTCCGGCATCGGCAAGGCGCATATGCCGATGATGCTGGCCGGTCTGGCCCTGGGCTGCGACGGCCTGCGGGTGGGCCTGGAGGACAACATTCTTTACGGCAAAAACCCGGACGGCTCCAAGGTGATTGCGACAAACGTCATGCTGGTGGAGCGCGCCGTGGAGCTGACGAAGCTGGCCGGACGCGAAATTGCAACCGCCGCAGATGCACGGACCATTCTGGGCCTGGAAAACCGGGCGTCGTTATAAAAAACAGGAGGTTATTATTATGGCTTACATGCCTTTGGATCAAAACAAGTTTTATCTGGATGATTCCAAGATGACGAAAATCTATGACCTTTCCATGCCTTGGGGCGTGGACACGCCGCTGTGGCCGTTTCCCGGTCCCCGGCAGGATCTGGTATTTCCCCGCGGCCAATACCTGGGACGCTTCCACAAGCGTACCATGACCTATACCGGCACGCTCCACGCCGGTACGCATATGGATGCGCCGAACCACGTGCTTCACGAGGAAGAAGTAGACCGGGAAGCCAACGGCTATACCCTGGCGGAGATTCACCTGGAACGCTGCATCGGCACCGGCGTGATTGTGGATATGCGCTATCTGCGGGACGAATTCGAGGCCAGGTGGAATGCCGCCGGAGGCGACCCCGCCAGGATGGGCAATATCTGGCACGAGATTACGCCGGAAGAGCTGGAAGCCGCCTGCAAGAAAGACGGTCTGGAAATCCGGAAAAACGATTGGGTCATCATCAACACGGGCTTCCACCACTATTGGCGCAAGAACAATGACAAGTATTATAACTATTACGCCGGAGAAGGCCCCGCCCTGGCGGAATATCTGACGCACGTCAAGCACATCAAGGGTATTTCCGGTACCTGGGGCGCGACGGACGCTCCTCTGTGGCACCATCCTCTGAAAGAGCAAATGCCCTGGCTGGACACCGCCTACCGCGCCGCTACCGGAAAGGACCCGGCGGTCGAGTATCCCGACTACGAACCCTGCCACCGCATTTATATGCAGCACGGCGTCTGCACCATCGAAAATGCCGGCGGCGACATCGACGAAGTGACAGGCCGCCGTATGATTATTGCGGCGTTCCCCTTCCGCTGCGAGATGGCGGACGGCGGCTTCGTCCGGCTGGTCGCATGGGAGGAAGGCAGCTTCTGATGAAAACATTGGCGGACATTCATAAAATTGCCGTTCTGGGCGCCGGGACCATGGGGCCCGGCATTGCCCAGGCATATGCTTCCGGCGGGTATTCGGTGACGATGTGGACCCGTTCGGCGGCCACGATGGAAAAGGCAAAAGCGGCCCTGGCAAAGCAGCTGGAAACCTTCGTACAGGAAGAAGAGCTTTCCGCAGAAGAGGCGGAGATCATTCTGCATCGGATTTCCTTCGCCGCAACGGTCGAGGAAGCCGTTGCCGGTGCGGATTTCATTCAGGAGACCATCGTAGAGAACCGGGACGCCAAGGCGGCGCTGTACGAACAGCTGGCGGCCTGCGCGCCGCCGGAGGCGATTCTTGCCTCCAACACTTCGGCGATGAATATCTTTGAAGTGGTTCCGGAAAAGCTGCTGCCGCAGCAGATTATTTGCCATTGGTACGCGCCGCCGCAGCTGATTCCGCTGGTGGAAGTGGTCAAAAGTGAGCAAGCGCCTCAGGCGTATGCGGAGATTGCATTGGAGCTTCTGAAAAAGTGCGGCAAGACGGCTGTTCTGATGAAGAAGTTCATTCGCGGCTATATCGTAAACCGTTTGCAGCAGTGCCTGAACCGGGAGGTGTTTTATCTCCTGGATAACGGCTTCTGCGACGCGGAAGCGATTGATCTGGCGGCAAAGGCATCGTTTATTCCCCGCGCCTGTGTTCTGGGGCTTTGCAAGCGGGCGGACTTCGGCGGCCTGGACATGACGGCGAACAATTACAAGAACCGCTCCTACACCATGCCGGAGCATGGCGACGAGCTGCCCGAAACGCTTCAGGCGCTCGTCGAAGCGGGACACCTGGGCATCAAGAGCGGCAAGGGCTTTTATGATTACGAGGGGACGAACGTGGAATCCTTGAAGGCCAAGCGCGACAAGCAGCTCTTTGAGGTGTTCCGTCTGGAGAAGAAATTTTTGGAGGACCCGGTTTGACGCCGGTTCTCCGCCCTCCGATTCCGGAACCGGCTGGATGGTTTCATAAGAAAGAAGGCAGGACAAATGGTAAAATCAAAAGTTGTTTCCATAGACGAGGCCATGACGCACCTTCGCAGCGGCATGACGGTCATGATTCCGGGCTTTGTCAACTGCGGCGTTCCTGAAACGCTGATTAAAGGCGTCATCGCGGCAGGCTATACGGATTTGAATATCATCTCAAACAATACCAGCGTACAAGGCCGCGGCATTGGCTTGCTGGTACATGAAAACCGGATTCATCACATCACCTGTTCTCACATCGGTTCCAACAAGGAAACGGTTGCCAAGGTGGTTGCCGGTGAGATCGACGTCACCTTCGTGCCCCAGGGAACGCTCTGCGAACGGATGCGGGCCGGCGGCGCGGGGATCGGCGGAATTTTGACACCCACCGGCCTGGGCACGCCGATGGAAGAGGGAAAACAGATTGTAGAAGTTGACGGCGTGAAGTACATTTTGGAAAAGCCGCTCCATGCGGACGTGGCGCTGATTCACGCATGGAAGATTGACAGGATGGGCAACTGCATCTTCCGCCGCACCGCACGGAATTTCAACCCGATTATGGCCGCCGCCGCTGACCTGGTGATTGCGGAAGCGGAGGAAATTGTAGAGACCGGCGAACTGGACCCGGATTCCATCATGACGCCCGGCTGTCTGGTGGATTACATCGTCCAGGGCTGCCCGGGAACATAAGGAGGCATCCGATATGAACGAGAAGGAATTTATTGCAAGAAGGGCCGCCCGGTTTTTCTCCGACGGCGATCTGGTGAATTTGGGAATCGGTATGCCGACGATGGTCGCCAATTACATCCCGGAGGGAATTGACGTCTGGATTGATTCGGAAAACGGCGTCATTGGCCTGAACGGATACAGCGCGGCGGGAACAGAGGACTGGAATCTGGTGGACGCCTCCGGGACGCCCGCAATGCTGCGGGAGGGCGGCTGCTGCTTTGATTCGTTTACCTCTTTCGGTTTGATTCGCGGCGGACACGTGGCGTTCACCATCTTGGGCGCTTACGAGGTCGATCAAGAGGGAAACTTAGCAAACTGGACGGTTCCCGGCAAAACCGTAGCGGGCATGGGCGGCGCAATGGATTTGGTATCCGGGGCCAGACAGGTGCTGATTACCATGACGCATACGGACAAAGAGGGGCGTCCCAAGATTTTGAAAAAATGCACCCTGCCCCTTACCGCCGCGCATGAAGTGGATTACATCATTACCGAATTGTGTGTGCTGCACTACAACGGGGAAGGGCTGGTTTTGGAAGAACTTGCGCCGGGCGTTACGGTAGAGGAAGTTCTTTCCAAAACGGAGGCGGATTTGATTATCCCCGCGTCCATCGGGTGCATGGTCTGATGGACCCGCTGTTGCTTGCCGGACTTGCCGGGACGCTGTTTTTGATTGTTGGCCTGTCCATCTGGTCCGGCACGAAAAAGCAGGGCGGGGAAAAGAAAAACGGACTGCCGGTTGTGGCTGGCGTCATTATGGGAACGCTGGTAGGCGGTTCCTCCACCGTCGGCACGGCGCAGCTGGCGTATACCTATGGGATGTCGGCCTGCTGGTTTACGCTGGGCGGGGGAATCGCCTGCCTGATTCTGGCCCTGATTTACGCCGATCCGCTGCGCCGCGCCGCCTGTCCCACGCTCATGGGCATTATCCGGCAGGAATTCGGCGGAACGGCGGGTGTCCTTGCGTCGGTGCTTTCGGCGGTCGGGACCTTTATCAATATTATTTCCCAGCTGATTTCCGCCACTGCCGTAATTGCGGTTGTCCTGCCTGCTTTCGGGACGGTTCCCGCCCTGGCGGTGTCCGCTTTGTTTATGGTACTCTACGTCGTTTTTGGCGGCACAAAGGGCGCTGGCATGGCAGGCGTTGTCAAGACGGCGCTGCTGTACATCGCTATGATGGGCTGCGGTTTTCTGGTTCTGCAAATGACCGGCGGCTTTTCCGCATTTGTCGAGATGGTACATGAGATTGACAATCCGGAAGGGATTCGGTTTTTCTCTCCGTTTGCCCGCGGGATTGGAACAGACGCCGGGGCAGGACTTTCCTTGATTTTGGGCGTCCTCACGACGCAGACCTACGCGCAGGGAATTTTGTCGGCCAGGACGGACCGGGCCGGCAAGGGCGGAGCCATTGTATCTGCGTTTCTGATTCCGCCGATTGGCTTTGGAGGAATTCTGGTGGGACTGTATATGCGGGCGCACGCGTCACTCTATCCCGGACTGACTGCAAAAACGGCGCTGACCACCTTTGTTACCACACATATCCCGCCGTTGGCCGCCGGGGTGGTTCTGGGTACGCTGTTCATTGCCGTAGTAGGCACGGGCGCGGGGTTGGCTCTGGGCATTTCCACCATCATCAATAACGATCTTGTGAACCGCATGACACAGCGGTTTGACAGTCCTCAAAAAATGTCGATGCTCTCCAAGCTCTGGATTGTTCTGGTATTGGCGGGGGCCTGCGCCCTGTCCGCCGGGGGGCTGGGGGACACCATCCTGCGCTTTGCGTTTATGTCCATGGGCCTGCGGGGGGCGGTGGTATTTATGCCGCTGGCCTGTGCGCTGTGGCTGCCTGGAAGGGTTGACCGAAGATTGGTCGTGGCATCCATTGTAGTCAGTCCGCTTTTGGTGCTGGCATTCGGCATCCTGGACATCCTGCCGTTTGACTCCCTGTTCGCCGGTATTTTTGCCAGCGCGCTTTTATGCGCCGCCGGTTTACTGGTCAGGAAACAACCATAAGACGTTTTTCAAAAGCAACGTACAGGCTGTGCAAAAACGGTCTGTACGTTTTGCCATTCTGGCAGAATAGCTCGACAGTTATGAGGCAATAACTTTTTTTCGGATTGAACAACCCGGCAAAAATTGTATAATAAAGACAAATCCGTTTTATAGTTTCTCATTTCATTTGTGCAAAAAATTCACCCGAAAAACACGTCTGTACAGCGCGAAAATTTTACTTGCGAAAGGAAGAAATCACATGAAGTATCAGGAAAACGTATTGGACCGCTTCCGCCTGGACGGAAAGACCGCCGTCGTTACCGGCGCGGCGGGCAACATTGGTTCTCACACGGCGGAGGCGTTTGCCCAGGCGGGCGCGAACGTTGCGGTTGTTGACCTGCCGAGGTGTCTGGAAGGGGCGGAAAAAGTGGCCCGGGAGCTGAGCGAGAAATATCACGTGAAAGCAAAAGGCTACGGCTGTGATCTTGTGGATGACAAGGCGGTTGCCGCGATGTTCGATGCGATTGAAAAGGATTTCGGCAGTGTGGATGTCGTTCATAACAACGCCGGAATTGGCGGCGCGCTGGCGCCCGATATCGAACCCTGGGACGCGGAACACGATATGCCGCACCTGGATCACTGGAAGCATGTGCTGAATGTGAATTTAATCAGTATTTACATTGTTGCCGTTGCGGCGGCGCGTGTGATGAAGCGGGAAGGCCATGGCGGCAGTATCATCAACACCGGTTCCATGGCGGGTCATATAGTCAATCAGGCCCCGCTCTACCAGACCATGGACGATTCCTCTTACGGCGTGGCAAAGGCGGGCGTACTCTTCTTTACGAAGCATTTTGCCTCGCAGGTGATTCAATATGGCATCCGTGTGAATTCCCTTTCTCCCGGCTACTGTTACAGCCCGGTTCTCCATAGCGGATTACCGCAGGAAATTTTCGACTGCTATACAAAGTCCCAGCCCGCTATGCGCATGGCGGATGTGGAGGAATTGCAGGGCGCGGTATTGTTTCTTGCTTCGGATGCATCCAGCTATTGCGTGGGCACCGATTTGCTGATTGACGGCGGTCACATGATTTGGTAAATCCTTTTGTAGAACGCAAGAAAGGAGTTTTTAGAACCTATGCAGAACTTTACGATGGAACGCTTTCGTCTGGACGGAAAAAAGGCGCTTGTGACCGGAGGCGCGGGAATGCTTGGGTATCACGCGGCGAACGCGTTCGCAGAAGCGGGGGCGGACGTTGCGGTCGTTGATCTGCCGCAGTGTTTGGAACGTGCGCAGAAGATTGCGGATGAACTGGCGGAGAAATATGGGGTAAAGGCCACGGCTTACGGAGTCGATCTTTGTGACGAAGCGGGCGTGGACCAGATGTGCAGGGATGTGGCCGCGAAACTGGGTACGATTGACATTGTACACAGCAACGCGGGCGTCGGCGGTTCCCGTACGCCGGATTATGAAACGCCGCTGTCGGATTACATGCGGGTCATGCAGGGGAATTTTGTCACCATGTTTTTAGTGGATACGGCGGCAGTTCGCATTATGATTCGGGATGGACATGGCGGAAGCATCATCAATACCTGCTCCATGGGCGGGAGCTGTGTAATGCAGGGGCCGCCCTATGAAACCTTCGACAACTCGTCCTATGGTGCATCCAAAGCGGCGGCGCTGTACTTTACAAAAAGTCTGGCCGCACAGGTGATTCGGTATGGTATTCGGGTGAATTCGATTTCGCCGGGACACATTACGCCAGCCAGCGGCGGACAGCTCCATGATGACTCCATTGACGAGGCTACAATCGAAACGTTCTCCATCAGTCAACCTGCAAAGCGCACTTGTGATGTAGATGAGCTGATGGGCGGTCTGGTGTACCTGGCCAGTGACGCGTCCAGTTACTGCGTCGGCATGGATTTGCTGATGGATGGCGGACATACTTTGTGGTAAAGCAGCTACATAGCCAAGCAAATAACGGATAAATTAAACAACCAGTTTTGTATTTTTGCACAAAACTGGTTGTTTTCTTTCGAGTTGCTTTTAGATCGTAGACGCTGTTAGGGCAAAGAATTTCGGTGGAGATGTGCTTATACATCAGTTCAAATTTCAAAGGCAGCGTGTAGAACTGGAACGTGTTCAGTGCATCAGAACCTTCTCATCCATAGTAATTCGCCATCAACTCTGAGACACAGGCTTTTTTCCAAGCTCAATATTCAGCACATTTTGAAAAAGCCTCTGAATTTGTTTTGAAAACAGGATTGGAAACTTTTCCGGACGAAAATCGCTGACTGGCAGGAAACCTACATGGACAAGCTGTGCCAGGAATACATAGAATTGCTGAGCGGGGAAACCAATCCGTCAGAAAGATTCTGGCAGCTGGATAAACGGATTAAGGAAGATAAGAGAAGTCCAGGCGTCCAGCTACAGATGGCCCGGACAAATTTCATCTATCAAATTATCTCGCTGATAAACGATGGCATGATCACGGTTGGAGACCTCGAAGATTTCAGCGATGAGCTGAAAGACACAGTAAATGCCTTTCTTGAACGGCAGAACTGGAGCTATTCGGAAGAAGAGTAGTTTTCGGCAGACAGGATTATAAAGCGATGGGTGAGGGACAGCAGGTAAAAATCACCTGCTGTCCGTCTGATTTTCTGAACCCCATCTGTGGTATTTCTGTGGTCAAACGAAAAATCACCGCAGTTTTCACTGCGGTGATTTCCTTGGTGGTGGACCTGAAGAGATTCGAACTCTCGACCTCTCGGATGCGAACCGAACGCTCTCCCAACTGAGCTACAGGCCCCCATTTTTCTTGTAGCGCACTGCACCAGCGACAGTAGTCATTATACCATATTTTCCGCATTTGTAAAGATCATTTTCAAAAAAATTTTATGCCCCTCATAAGCTTTTTTTGTGCAAAAACCCTTGACAAATGACTTTAAAACAGTTATAATAAACACCAGTTTAACAAACTAAATATTTGTTTAAATGGAGGCCGGTATGACGAAACGTGAACGGCAGCTGTTGAACTGGATTGAGGAAAATCCGCTCATCTCTCAGCGCGAGCTGGCCGAAAAGGCTGGTGTTACCCGCTCCTCGGTGGCGGTCCACATTTCCAACCTCATGAAAAAAGGCTATATCACCGGGAAAGGCTACATCCTCCAAACAACCCCTTACGTCACCGTAGTGGGCGGAGTAAACGTCGACATTGGCGGGCGCCCGGCCGGCGCATTGATTCCGCGGGATTCCAACCCGGGCTCCGTACACACCTCCCTGGGAGGCGTGGGACGAAACATCGCGCATAACATGAGCCTGCTTGGTCTGGATGTGCGGCTGGTCACTGCTTTTGGCGACGACCTCAGCGCCCAGAAGCTGGCCGCTTCCTGCGGCGAATTGGGAATTGACATCTCGGAATCGCCCATCATTCCCGGCGGCCGAACTTCAACCTATCTCTTTATCAACGACGCGGACGGCGACATGGCTTTAGCGGTAAGCGACATGGACATTTACCAGCACCTGACGCCTCACGTGTTGTCCCAGCGGCTGAAGCTGTTCAACAGCAGTCAGGTCCTGGTAATGGATACAAACCTTCCGGAGGAAAGCCTTGTCTGGCTTGCAGAGAACGTAAGCGCGCCGATTTTTGCCGACCCGGTTTCCACGGTAAAGGCGGAAAAGCTGCGTCCCGTTCTGGGCCGGCTCCACACGCTGAAGCCGAACCGTCTGGAAGCGGAACTCCTTTCCGGTGTTTCCATCACAGATGAGGACAGCCTCCGCCGCGCCGCAGACGCGCTTTTGAAAACAGGTCTGCGGCGGGTGTTCATCTCCCTGGGGAGCGACGGCGTGTACGCCGCCGGACAGGAATGCGTATGTCATTTACCGGTCCTGCCTGCCAGGGCGGTCAACGCCACGGGCTGCGGCGACGCCTTCATGGCGGCGATTGCCTGGGCCTACCTGCAAGGCACCGACCTGGAAGACACTGCAAAAGCTGGTTTGGCGGCGTCCGCCATTGCTATGGAGGGTGCGGAAACCATCAACTCGGCGCTCAATGAAGAAGCGCTGCGCAAACGACTCGAACAAATTTGATTTTGGAGGTTTTATTCATGAACAAGTATCTTGACATTGCGCCGGAAGTACAGGAAGCGCTGGCGGCAGGCAAGCCTGTGGTTGCCTTGGAGTCCACGATTATCTCCCATGGCATGCCCTACCCGCAGAACGTGGAAACGGCGTTGCAGGTAGAGGGGATTATCCGGGAAAACGGAGCCGTCCCCGCGACGATTGCCGTGCTGGGCGGACGTCTGAAAGCAGGACTTTCGAAGGAAGAAATTGACTATCTGGGCAAAGCGGGGACCTCGGTTGCGAAGGCGAGCCGTCGGGACCTGCCGGTTTTGGTGGCCGAGGGCCGGGACGGTGCGACCACGGTTGCAACAACGATGATTATTGCGCATCTGGCTGGGATTTCGGTGTTTGCCACGGGCGGCGTAGGCGGCGTACACCGGGGCGCGGAGACTACCATGGACATTTCCGCGGACCTGGAAGAGCTGGCCCGGACGCCTGTGATGGTGGTATGTGCGGGAGCGAAGTCCATTTTGGATCTGGGCCTGACGCTGGAGTATCTGGAAACGCATGGTGTGCCTGTGATTGGCTGCGGCACGGAGGAGCTGCCGGCATTCTACACCCGCAAGAGTGGGTTTAAGGTGGATTACCGGATTGACACGCCGGAGATGCTTGCCAAGACGTTCCATATCAAGCAGGACATGGGGTTAGGCGGCGGAATGCTGGTAACAAATCCGATTCCTGAGGAATATTCCATGGATGCGGATGTAATCAATAAGGCCATTGACGAAGCGGTTGCGGAGGCGAAGGCTTCTGGCATTCACGGAAAAGACACGACGCCGTTTCTTCTGGCGAAGATCAAGGACCTCACTGGCGGCGACTCTCTGGCCAGTAACATTCAGTTGGTGTTTAACAACGCGCGTCTCGCGGCGAAGACGGCCGCAGAGCTTGCGAAGCTTGCCAAAAACTAAAGAATATGATAAAATGGACCGGCTGAAAGGAATCAGCCGGTTTATTTTTGTAATTGGTCAGAGGGGGAACGAGGAGAATGGAACTAAAGTCCATGATGAACATAGGGGAGGAGCTTGCGCGGAAGCTGACAGCCGTTGGAATCGACTCTGCGGAAAAGCTGAAGAAAGCAGGTTCCAGGGAAGCGTTTTTTCAATTGAAGCTGCTTTTCCCTCAAGTATGTCTGGTACATTTATACGCCTTGGAGGGCGCCATTCAAAACCAAAAATACAACCGTCTTTCCGAAGAAACCAAACAAGACCTGAAAGATTTTACCAATGGTTTGAAGGGTCAGCCATTTGAAACGGCTGGTCCAAAATAGAACCCCCCATTTTCTTTTCTCTGGCGAGAGAAAAGAAAACGGGCCGTTCACGGTCCAAAAGAAAAGAGCGTTTAGTGAAGACTGGTGGAAAACTTTGGACTGGAGGAAGTCAAACGAGAAGTCCAAATCGACTTGCCTCTGCGTCTAACTCCGCTGCCGCTGCTGCAGTGCGCGAAATGGTGCGATGCGGTTGGCGGTTGAAATCGCTCGGAGGAAGCCAAACAAGAAAACCAAATCGACTTGCCTCCGCGTCTAACTCCGCTGCCGCTGCTGCAGTGCGCGAAATGGTGCGATACGGTCGGCGGTTGAAATCGCTCGGAGGAAACCAAACAAGAAAACCAAATCGACTTGCCTCCGCGTCTAACTCCGCTGCCGCTGCTGCGTGCGCGAAATGGTGCGATGCGGTTGGCGGTTGAAATCGCTTGGGGGAAGCCAAACAAGAAAACCAAATCGACTTGCCCCTGCGTCTGACTCCGCTGCTGCGGCGCTCGGTGTGGATCGGCGTTATTGGGTGTACGAAAGGGCAGTGTGCTGTTGGGCAGTGGAAATAGCGGATTGATAAAAACAGGGGAGGTGCATTCTGTGCGAAAACCGTTCTATACACCAACCGATAAAACGGATTTTCTGTTTATGGTAATCGGTTCTCCCTGGGTGTTGTTGGCGTGTTGGCTGGTTCTCATAAATCTGATAACCTTCTTTGTTTTTGGCTTTGATAAGCTGCAAGCCAAACGGAAAATGAAAAAGGATACCATACGGCGTGTACCGGAAAAAACCCTGTTCATACTCTCGCTTCTGGGCGGCAGCGTCGGCGCATGGATCGGTATGAAGGTATGGCATCACAAAACACTGCACAAAACCTTCCGTTTTGGCATACCGTTCATACTTGCTATACAAATTCTGATTCCCTTTGGTCTGTGGCTGTATTGGAATGTCATTCGTAACACCTGAATAGGCTGAAAGAAAAAGGAGGGTTCGTCATGCTTACGCAGCTGGACTGGCTGCGCCAATTCAACCTGGCATCCGTCGCACTGCGTTTGTCCCTGGCAGCGCTGTGCGGCGGGGTGTTGGGGCTGGAACGCGCACGGAAGCGCCGGCCAGCGGGCTTTCGAACCTACATGCTGGTATGTATGGGCGCGGCCCTGACGATGATTCTGGGCCAATACGAAGCCGTCATGGTATCCGGCCCCTGGGCCGACACGGCCTCTGCAATTGGAATGCGCACAGATGTGAGCCGTTTTGCCGCACAGGTCATCAACGGTGTAGGCTTCCTGGGCGCGGGCACAATCATTCTTACCGGACGCCAGCAAGTAAAAGGGTTAACCACCGCCGCGGGTCTCTGGACATCCGCCTGTATGGGCTTGGCCGTCGGGGCCGGCTTTTACGAAGTGGTATTTCTGGCCTTTATCTTCATGAATTTTGTAGTCCACTTACTGCCGCGCATTGAGCGTCGGATGCTGGAAAACTCCCGGGACATGAATTTATTTGTAGAATTCCATTCATTGGATCAAGTAGGGGAGATCATCCGTCAAATCAAGGCGCAGGGCGCATCCATATACGACGTTGAACTGGACCACGGAAATCCGACGCAGCATCCCAGCGCCATTTTTTCGGTTCGTCTGGACCGGCGGGGACAACACGCAAAGGTACTGGCGGCTGTATCCGAGATGGAAAGTGTATATGTCATTCACAACGCATAATTTCGAAGGGGGGAATTCGGATGCTGTCCGTGCTTGACGGCTTACGTGGAGTCACACTGCTTTCCGCCACATTGCGGCTTCTGCTGGCGATGCTCTGCGGCGGGCTCATTGGCCTGGAACGGGCCTTCAAACGCCGTCCGGCGGGTTTCCGGACGCACATTCTGATCTGTATGGGCGCAGCCATGACCACCCTCACCAGTCAATACTTATATCTCTACATGGGCTTTTACACAGATATGGCCCGTTTAGGTGCGCAGGTAGTGGCAGGCATTGGCTTCATCGGCGCGGGTACGATCATGGTAACAAGCCGCCAGCGGGTCAAGGGCCTCACGACGGCGGCTGGACTTTGGGCCTCTGCGATTGTAGGACTGGCCTTGGGCGGCGGTTTTTACGAGGGCGGGTTATTGACAACCGCTCTGATTCTGATGGCAGAACTCTTATTTTCCCGTCTGGAATACCGGATGTTGCAGGCGTCGCCGGAAATCAGCTTATTTGTGGAGTACCACGGCAGCGAATGCTTGGAGGCGGTTCTGCATCTCTATCGGGAAATGGATCTGAAAATTCTGAACATGGGAATTGTAAATTCCGAGCCGGG
The DNA here is from genome assembly GCA_947382875.1 of uncultured Oscillibacter sp. Taxonomy (GTDB): domain Bacteria; phylum Bacillota; class Clostridia; order Oscillospirales; family Oscillospiraceae; genus Oscillibacter. Next base: position 52,393 of record CANDBG010000008.1, read on the forward strand.
CGGCGCCCGAAGCGCAATGTTCGCCTTACGTCTGGACAAGGGATTTTCCGAAGAGCATCTCATGGAACGTCTGAAAAAAATTCCTGGCGTACAATCCATCCAAACACTGTAAAGAAGCGGCTGAAATCAATCAGCCGTTTCTTTCTTTTGCAGCGTTTCATCGTAAGGGACGAAAAAGGTGGGAATTCCCTCCGAAGCTGGTCCGAGGGCATACATCGGAAAGAAAAAGGCCAGCCCTTCCGACGTAAGATAATAATTCTGGGAATTAAAACGCCGCCGCAGCTCCCGACGCCAATTTTCATGAAAACGTCCTGCCCCAGCCCGTTCACGCCGCTGAATTTCCTCTGATGCAAGCGTCAGGAGCTTCTTGCGCCACGCCGTGCCCTTCGAGAAAAAGCCCGACAGCGGCACCGGATACCCCGCAGCCAGATCCCAGGTATCGCCCCGTTGTGTAATCAGCGGCAATCCGGGACCGGTAAATTCCCGGGACTGGGTATAAAGGCTCCAAAGACCGCCCTCATTATATGTAACATGATAATCGAGTTCTGCGCGAAAGCTGGGCAGCGGCGCGCTGGATTCCAACGCCTGCCGGTATTCCGCTTCCGCCTGCGGCAGAAGCCAGCGTTCACAATAACGCAGAAACGAGCGGCATTGCAGCTGATAATAACGTCTGATGCGGCGGGGAGCGTTTTTTTCCGGTCCCGGGTCCGGCACCAGCACCGAGGCTGTCAGAACCGGGATTCCCTCGATTTGCCATTCCCGCTCCGCCGCAAAGGGTTCCGTATGCAATCCGGTTTCTTCCATAATGCGCCGCTCCTCTCCTGATTTTACTGTAACGCAGTCTATGCGGCGGCGCAGGAATTGGTGCGGCAGGACCTGCGCGTTCGCTCTTTCCCTTTACGGCAGGGTACAAAAGGTTGAAATTTCAGATTCACTGCGTTATAATGAAGGGAAAAAATCAAGGGCCGCCGGACCGGCGGCGGAAAAAGCGAGGGACGATGGATGGCGATTATTGGAATTGATCTTGGAACAACGAACAGCCTTGCCGCCGTATGGCGAAACGGAAAAAGCGAACTCATTCCGAACGCAGCGGGGGAATATCTCACGCCAAGCGCCGTCAGCGTCGACGAAGACGGAACCATTCTGGTTGGCCGCGCCGCCCGGGACCGTCTCATTTCCGCGCCCGACTGTTCCGCCGCCCGTTTCAAGCGTTTCATGGGCACGCAGAAAACGTACCGTCTTGCCGGACGCGCCTTCCAGCCGGAGGAGCTTTCCGCGTTGATTCTGCGCCGTCTGCGGGAGGATGCGGAAGCCTATTTGGGCGAACCGGTTACAGAAGCCGTTGTCAGCGTGCCGGCTTACTTTGCTGAGGCCCAGCGCGCCGCAACCAAACGCGCCGCAGCGCTGGCAGGTCTCAAGGTGGAACGTTTGGTAAACGAGCCGTCCGCCGCCGCGGTGGCCGGGCACATCAGCGAGGGCGAACGGGATAAAGTGTGTCTGGTGTTCGACCTGGGCGGCGGCACCCTGGACGTTTCGCTGGTGGAACGTTTTGGAAACGTGGTCAGCGTGACCGCCGTCAGCGGCGACAACCGTCTGGGCGGCCAGGACTTTGACCATGCCATCGCCAAAGGCTTCTGTGAGGACTGCGGCCTGAATTTCGACGCCCTTACGGTTCGTCAGCAGGAAATGATTACCCGTCAGGCCGAGACCTGCAAAATGGCGCTCACACACCAGGAAATTGTCGGAATGTCCGTCGACGACGGCGCCATCTCCGCTTCGCTCACCCTGAGCAATGAATGGCTGATTCGGAAAAGCAGCAAATTATTTCAGCGTATGACCGCGCCCATTCAGCGCGTGTTTCTGGACGCCGGCATTTCTCCCCAGGAACTGGACGATCTGGTTATGGTGGGAGGGTCCAGCCATATGCCGGTTGTACGGCGGTACATCTCCCGTTTTCTGAACATTGACCCCACCCGGGACAGTCATCCCGACACGGCGATCGCATTAGGGGCCGGAATCTGCGCCGGCATCAAGGCCCGGTCCGGCGACCTGAAAGCCCTCGTTCTGACCGACGTCTGTCCCTTTACCCTGGGTGTGGCCAACTACAACGCCAGCGAACCGACGCGGCATCTTATGTCGCCGGTCATTGAGCGAAACAGCGTTTTACCCACCAGCAAAATGCGGGTTTATTACACCATCCACGACGGACAGGATAAAGTGGATATACAGGTATATCAGGGGGAAAACCGGTACTGCGCGGACAACACGCAGCTTGGACAGCTCACCTTGCGGGTACCGCCCGCGCCCAGCGGACAACAGTCGGTGAAAGTCCGTTTTACATATGACATCAACGGCCTGCTGGAAGTGGAGGCCATTAATGAGACCGGACAAACGGAACGTCTGGTGCTGCAAAACAAAGACATGACCCCCGCGGAAGCCGAACGCCGTTTGCAGGAGCTTTCCAGGCTCAAGCTCCACCCCCGGGAACAGGAGGAATACCGCGCCATGCTGGCCCGCGGTGAACGGCTCTATGCCGCCACCGTCGGCGACCTGCGGGAACAGGTGGGACAGATTATCGACTGGTATCAGCAGCAGCTTTCCAGTCAGGAGGCGCTGCGGATTGCCAAGGCAACCAAAAAGGCCGACGCGTTTTTCAACAAAGTGGAAGCCTATATGGGCGATGCGGCCCTTCAGCCGCCGGAACCCCCGGAGGAGGATGAGCTGTGAGCTGGCCGTGGAGCGAATTGGGGCTGTCCGGGCCGTCCGGCCTGACGGAGATCCGCCGGGCCTACGCAAAACGTCTGGAAAGCTGCCACCCGGAGGAAGACCCGGAGGGCTTCCAACGTCTGCACAGCGCCTATCAGGCCGCGTGCCGTCAGGCGCGGCAGGGAGGTCGGCAGACACCGCCGCCTCAGACGCCGGAAATGGAGCCTTCCCCGCCGGAACCGCCTCAAGCGCCGGTTTTTCAAGAGAATCCCCAGGAACCGGATTGGGATTATGAACGGTTACTTGCAGAGGGGTTCTCCGAGGAGGCGTCGGACAGCCTGAAAAAACCGGAAACGGATTGGGATTATGAGCGTCTGTTTGCCGAGGGTGCGGCGGAGGCGCAGGAAGCCCGCCGGCGGAAGCTGGAGGAGCTGCGCCGGAAAAACCGTGACCGCTACGCCGCCCAGGAGGCCGAACAGCGGCGGCGTTCCAGCGACGAGGAGGAAGCCTGGGCAGCGGTCATGGCTGCCACTCACGCCTTGGAACTGCTGTATACCTCCGGCGCGGAACTGCCGGTTTGGAGACGGTTTTTGAACAGTCCGGTTTTCTGGAACGCCCGGAGCAACCTGGATTTCGTTTTTGCCCTGGAGGACTTCATCGAGCAAAATCCTGATTTGCCCCGTGAGGTCCGCAAGGCGTTCTTTGAGGCTTACGGGTTTGAAAAGGGCGTCGGGCGGCCGGAGTACCGGCGGTTGTATCAGCTCTTGGGCGTGGGACGGAAAGAGCGTCAGAAGCTGCGCCGGAAAAGGCGTCCGTCCCAGAGCAAAACGCAAAAAACCATCCGTTTTGCCGCGACATTGTGGCTGCTGGTTCTGATTGTCATCGGCGTCGGGAGTGTGCTGGTTGGTTCGATTCGGGAAATTGCCGGCAGGTTTGCCAGCACACCTTGGGAAGAACAGTGCTTAGCATGGCTGTCCGAAGACCTTGGCCGTGAATTTATTCGGCCATTTCCGGAAAAATCCTTCCGGTACTCGGAGAAAAAGGACCCGCAGAATTCCAACGATTACGTAAAAGCATGCGTCTACGCCCCGGCGGACAGCCCCGACGAATATTTCTTCGCCTTCCAGGACGGCGAACGCAGCCCGGAACAGGGTGCATTGGGCTATCAGTCCAATTACGCGGACCGTCTGGTTATGACGTCGCTGACAGACCTGGCGGAGGAATGGGACCTTGGTCTGGACTACGACAGCGCCCCGGACGGCTTCCAGGGCAACCTTGGTGAGACGCCCGGCGCATACCTGTTCCAGCTTCCGCTCACAGGCGCGGGGGAGTTCATACCGGCCCTTGGCGCGCGTCTGGACGCGCTGAAGCATGAGGACTGGTATCAAAAAAATCCGCCGGAATTTGAAGTCTTTCTCTGCTACGGCGACCTGAATTTTTACAGCAACGTATCCACCGTCCGGGACTTCGACGCAGATTACGCCCGCAGCGTCTACGAGAACAAATTCGGACCGAATGTCTGCCGGTACATCGCGGAAGAAAGCGGCGTGGCGGCGGAGGACTTGGGTGAGGACGCCTACGTTTTAATTGAGCGGGGTACGGTGCAGATTAACGGCGAAACGTTTTTCTGGGTAAGCGCCTTGGAAAAACCGCCGTCTCAAACCGCATTAGCGCACTATTTTCTCGAAGAAAGCGGAACCTCACTATTCTGCATCACGCCGGAAATGCTCGACAGCGGCTTGAGCCAGGAGGAATTACACCGCGAAATGTACAAAGGCGGGACGGAACTCCGTACGGTGGAAAGCCTGGGCGTGCACCGCAGGATTTTGGTCTGGGACCGCATCAAAAACTGAACCGCAGCAAACAAAGACCGGTGGATTTTCCACCGGTCCTTTGTGTTTTCGGACAGTTTTCACTTGCAGAGAAACGCGTTCCAGCCGTTGTCGCTGTGGCGTTCCAGAACCTCCACGCCATTTGCGGTCAGAGCGGCGGCGGTTTCGTCGGCGCGGCCGTCGATGATGCCTGAACAGAGAAAACGACCGTTTTCCGCCAGCAGCTCCCGCACCCGCGGCGCAAGAGCGATAATCACGTCGGCTACAATGTTCGCAAACACCACGTCATAACCTCCTCCGATTTCCGTCGACAGGGCTTCGTCGGTAAGGATGTTGCCCGTGAGAACGCGGCACGCGTCCGGCGCAAGACCGTTCAGGGCGGCGTTGTCCCGGGCGGCGTCGCGGCATTTATCGTCGATGTCCACCGCCAGCGCCGACGCCGCTCCCAGACGCAAAGCCGCAATCGATAAAATTCCGCTGCCGCAGCCCAGGTCCAGAACCCGCTCGCCGCCATGAATAAAGCGCTCCATCGTTTCCAGACACAAACGCGTGGAGGCGTGCGCGCCTGTGCCGAAGGTGAGGCCGGGGTCCAGATAGAGCGGAATCCGGTCTCCCAGCTCCGCCTGTTCCCATTGGGGGATAATCAGCAGACGCTCTCCAACCTCCATCGGCTTGTAATACTGCTTCCAATTGTTTTCCCAGTCGGCGTCCTGCACGTCTTCCAGGGACATGATCAGCGGTCCGCAGTCGGAACGCTGCTTTTTCAGCGCATCCAAAGCAATCCGAACCTGTCCCATTTTCGTGTACCCAATCGCATTGGCTTCCAGGTAAAAGGTCACGCGGGAACGTCCTTCCATGCTCCGGGAGAGACCTTCGTCCACGTAATCCCAGTAATCCCGATTGTTCTCGAGAAAATCATGGAAGTCCGTTTCGTCCTCAATCTGAATGCCGTCGATGTCCTGGGCGGACAGCAGCGCCTGGACTTCTTCCAGTCCGGCGGCGTTGGTATCAATGTGTATTTCCAGCCAATGCATATTCCATATCCTTTCCGGTTTTGCATATTTTTTGGAGAAAGCCGCCTTTTCTCTTTTGAAAAAAGGCAGCTTTACAAAAAGGTACAAGTTTTCTGCAAACCATTTTTGAAGTCATTTCCACAGGAAATTATATCATAAAAACCGGCAAATTTCAACGGTTTTCGATATGATTTGAAGATGGACGAATTCTTTTGAAAAAGTTGACTTTCAGAAAATGCCCATCTGATCCGGAAGGTGGATTACCTTTTTGAGCCAACGAAGAACAGGGCTACCACACCCGCGCCGGTATGACTGCCAATAACCGGGCCAATGTATCCGATAGTAATGTTCTGTGTACCGAAGCGGCGGCGGATTTCAGCGGCGACAAATTTCGCGTCGTCGAGGCAGTCGCCGTGACTGATGAACACGGTTTGATAGCCCGGCGTATCGGCGGTTTCCTCCATCTGATCCACCAGGGCCAGCAGGGACGCCTTGCGGCCCCGCGCCTTGTCCATGGCGATGAGCCGTCCTTCGTCGTCCACGTGCAGCACCGGCTTGATCGAAAGCATGGTGCCGAATAAGGCCGTTGTTGCGCTGATGCGTCCGCCGCGTTTCAGGTGGTGCAGGTCGTCGACGGTGAACCAGTGGCAGACGGAGCCCTTCTGCTGTTCGGCGAAGTCCCGGACTTCCTGAATGGATTTTCCATTTCGTTTCTCCTGGGCGCAGAGCCACACCAGAAGTCCCTGCCCCATGGAGGCGCAGAGGGAATCCACCACATAAATTTCCCGGTCCGGGTACGTCTCCCGCAGACCGTCGGCGGCAATGACGGCGGATTGATACGTCGTGGAGAGCGCGGAGGAAAAGCAAATGCAGAGCAAATCCTCGCCCCGGTCCAGAACGGATTTCATAACGGCTTCAAAATCGCCCACGCTCACAGCGGAGGTGACGGCGTTTTCACCGCCCCGGACGCGGCTGTAAAACTCCTGAAAGCCGATTTCCCGGCCATCCAGATAGTTCCGGTACGTAGAGCCGGACATCTCCAGGCTCAGGGGAAGGACTTCCAGTTCCAGCTCCGCGGCCAGTTCCGCAGGGAGGTCGCAGCAGCTGTCGGTCAGGATGGTGTAAGCGGCCATGGTCAGTCACGCTCCTTTTCTTTTTTACCGGCTTCCTTTTTTGCGGTATCCTTTTTGGAAGGTTCTTTTTTGTCCACGCTGCGCCGCAAAAGCGCCACACAGCGGCTGCTGGCGACGCCGGCGGCGTAGCTCAAGAGGGCGAAATGAATGGCGGCGTCTGCGGTCCCGGCGTCGGAGAGCTGACCGTTTTCCGCCCGTCGTTCCAGTTCTCCGGCGGTGATGTTGAGGGCTTTGTCAAGGCTGTCGCAAAAGGCGGCGTAGCCGTCGGCGACGCCCCGTTCTCCCTGCAGTTCCTGACGGATGAGCAGGTCCATATCCCGGGTGGACATGACGCGTTTGAGAATGCAGATCGCCGTGAAATAGGCCAGATGCTCCCGATTGTATTTTTTTCCCTCGGCTCGGGGGGCGAGTCCGCTTTTGGTGTAATTGTTTACCATGGCGGCGGTGAGGCCGTCGTCGCCGTCGAAGCGCAGGACCTGCCGATCCATGTAGGAGAGGACCTGATCCATATAGAGGGCGAAGTCCGGAAGCTGGTCCCACTCCACGGGCCGCTGTTCCCGGAGACGCTTTTGCAGTGCGTTGAGGTCGTTCATGCCATATCCTTTCTGTGCAACGGTTTCCAGTGTGCCGCCCGGCGGGGCCGGGACGGTCTATACAGCGGTTATTGTAACACCGGGACGCGGTTTTGTAAACCATATTTTGCAGCAATGAATACGAAACAGCTTGTTTTTCTCCTGCACGTTAGGAGATTCCGGGAATTTCGTTGCGGAACGACTCAAATCTGCATGGAATGTCGAAAATCTGCATGAGATGTATTTTCAAGATTTTTCAATCTATGATAAAATTAATCAAATGTTATGTTTTCGATGAAGGAGGTGAGGATTATGCGTGCGGCGATTGTGGAGGATGCTGTGATGGATCGGAAGGAGTTAGCCGGTTATCTGGGCCGCTGGGGGGAGGAAACCGGCACATCGGTAAAAGTGGAGTGCTTTGAGAACGGAGAAGCGTTTCTGAGCACCTTTGCCGCCGGGGATTGGGACGTAATTTTTCTGGATGTGTTTCTCTCCGGTATGAACGGCATGGAGACCGCCCGGCGCATCCGGGCCCTCGACGAAAGCTGCCGTCTGATTTTCAGCACTGCCGCCGCGGAGTTTGCCGTGGAGAGCTACGAAGTGGCGTCGTCCTGGTATCTGGTAAAGCCTTATGGCTACGACAAGCTCAAGCGTGCCCTGGAACGCTGCGGGCCGGCGCTGCGGGAACGTTATATAACGGTTCCGGGCCGGTACGGGCCGGAAAAGCTCATGTTGTCTCAGGTGGCCTGGACGGAGTATGAAAACCGCCGGATTCACATTCACTATCTGGATGGCGGAGAGACCTGGGCGCTGATGAATCAGGGAGATTTTGCGTCACAGCTTCTGGGCTGCCGGGATTTTTGCGACTGTATGAAGGGATTGATTGTACATTTTGTAGCCGTTGAGAAGTTACTGCCTGATTCCTTTCTGCTCCGGGACGGCCAGCGCATTCCCATCAGCCGTCTGAAATACCGGGCTGTACGGGAACAATTTCTGGATTATTCTTACGGTCAGGCGAGGGGAGGTCCTGGGTATGCCGGGAATCGTTAAGCTGACTGTTTATACGGTGGTGAACATTCTTCCGCTGCTGATTCTGGCGCTGCTTCCGTTTCGGGACAACCTGCGGCTTTCGCCGAAATGGACGGCGGCGCTTACGCTTGCGCTCTTGCTGATCAGCGATTGTCTGTCCTATATTGCGATGCTTTATGACGCGGCGGCGGCGGCCTCTTGTTTTTCCATCCTGCTGTATCTGGTGTTTTATCTTATTGCGGTCCGGGCCAGCCTGACAAAGCTGCTGACCGTGCTGCTTATTTTGATGAATTTTGCAACGCTGGCTACAGAAACGGCGGCGTTTCTGCGTTTTCTGTTTCTCGCCGCCGGGGACGTGCCGCTTTATACCTGGACGCACACGGTTTTTTATGCGGTTGGTTTGCTGTTGGCGTTTCCCTTCTTCAGTCAGATGCTGAACAACCAGATTCGGCCTCAGGTGACGGCGGGAAATGCCGAGGCGTTCTGGCGGCATTTATGGGTACTTCCGGCCACATTCTGCATGGTGAATTATTATGCGGTTTTCCATGCGGGCGGAGCGGTTCCCTTTGCGCATTCCTGGTGGAACATTGCGTTTATGTGGTTAGTGAATCTGGGATTTCTCTTTACGGTGCATCTGGCGGCGAGTCTGCTGGAAGGAGGGCGGGAGAATTTACGGCTCCATCGGGCGAACAGTCAATTAGAGCTTCGGGTATCGCAATATGAGGCGCTGAAGCAGAACATTGAGCAGACCCGCCGTGCCCGGCACGATTTGAAAAAGCATTTGCAGGCGATTCAGGGATATATTGACAGCGGCGACATGGAGAAGCTGGAAAGTTATGTAAAAGAGTATGGAGTAAGCCTGCCTATGGCGGCAGGGACGTTTTCAAGAAATCCGGCAGTGGATTCGGTATTGCGGTATTATGCGGAGAAAGCGCAGGAGGAGGATGTCGATTTTGACGTTTCGTTTCAGATGGAGGCGCAGGCAGTCATACCAGAACCGGAGTTATGTGTATTGCTGGGGAATTTGTTGGAAAACGCGCTGGACGCGGCTTCGGAGATTGAGGAAGGTTTTATACGGGTAAACGCGCGGCAGGTAGGGGAGAGCATGCTGTATATTACGGTAGATAACAGCAGCCGTCGCGGTCCATTGATTGAGAATGGCCGTTTTCGTTCCCGCAAGCGGGATGGCTATGGAATCGGGATTGATTCGGTTCGCGCCATAGCGGATCGTTTTCACGGCGACGCCCGTTTCTTCTGGCAAGACAACATTTTTTATGCCTCCATAATGCTGAATCCCTAATTATGACGTCAAACATCAGGTGACGCGTCTGGAGGTGCGGGCGCAGAGCCGCCATTTGAAATGGCTGATCCCAAAAAAGAGCGTTTGTTAGGTGCGGCGCAAAACTACGGCTTTCTGCCCTGGATAACGAGAAGTCAAAATCAACTTGTTGCAGGTGCCGCTGTTGGGGTCAAAGGTGATGGAAACATAGGTGGGAACCAGAATGCCATTTATTTCATCATAATTATTTGCTTGATATACTGCGCAATGGATAGAAGCGGTATGATAGGTTTTCATTTACGCATAAGAAATTACAAGCTGAATATTGTGATAAATTATACAAAATACTGTGCTGGCAACTATGACATTTGCTGTAAAAACTAGTTTTTGGTATGAATATGACAGGTAGTGTCAAGATAATTTCGCAAAATAGTTTACAGGCTCTGGCAAGAAGGAA